>CAZSJP010000216.1:0-7399 GCA_964606675.1 uncultured bacterium | reverse complement strand
GTGTGCGAGGGCCGGACGTGCCGGCCGACGGATCATTGGGGCGACGGCGCCGGAACGGTGGCGATGGAGGCGGATCATGCCGGAGAATCGGGTTCTCGCGGTAGTGCTTGGCGGCGGGCAGGGGGCGCGTCTGTATCCTTTGACGAAGGTTCGCTCGAAACCAGCGGTGCCGATTGCAGGCAAGTATCGCCTCATCGATATCCCTCTTTCTAACTGCCTGCACTCCGGCATAGACACCGTCTACGTCCTGACTCAGTTCAACAGCGCCTCGCTCCATCGGCACATACTCCGCACGTACCGATTCGACGCGTTCGATCGCGGCTTCATAGAGATCCTGGCCGCCGAGCAAACCCCGGAGAGCATCGACTGGTTCCAGGGAACCGCCGACGCTGTGCGTCGCTCGCTCAGGTACATCGACGACCCGGCGTTCGACTGGGTGCTGATATTGTCCGGCGATCACCTGTACCGCATGGATTACCGGCATTTCCTCAAGGAGCACATCGATCGTGGCGACGACGTAACGCTGGCGTGCAAGCCCGTAGACGAGGATCAGGCGACGGCATTGGGAGTCCTAAGTGCCGACGCCGACGGGCGTGTCAGCGGGTTCGCCGAGAAGCCGCCCAGGGGCGAAGCACTCGAGGCGTTGAGGCTGGAGGGTGAGCCTCCCGAGAGGAGTTTCCTCGCCTCTATGGGCGTGTATCTGTTCCGGCGCGAGGTCCTTGTGGAGATGCTGCAGAGCGGCGATGAAGAGGACTTCGGAAGGGAGATAATCCCGCGGGCGACACAGGAATACAACGTCGGTATGCACAAGTTCGACAGCTACTGGCGCGACATCGGTACCATCCGCTCGTTCCTCGAAGCAAACGTCGAGCTGACTTCCCCGATGCCGGAGTTCAACTTCTACGAGCCGGATCGCCCGGTCTACACTCGCCCGCGGTTCCTGCCTAGCTCGAAGATCAGCGATTGCCACCTCTGCCGGACAATCCTTGCGGATGGGTCGATTGTGACCGACGCGAACATAGAAGACTCGATAATCGGCATTCGTTCGATGATAAGCGAAGGTGTGACGATCCGCAGGTCGCTCGTGATGGGCGCCGACTACTACGAGGACCAGATTCGGGATAGCGTGGTCGGCACGGGTGCTCCCGAACTCGGGATCGGGCCGGAGTGCATCATCGAGGACGCCATCATCGACAAGAATGCCCGCGTCGGAGCCGGTTCGAAGATCGTCAACGCGCGCAAGAAGACCGACGAGGTCGCCGACTTGTACGTGATATCCGACGGCGTCGTGGTGATACCCAAAGACACGGTCATCCCGCCCGGCACGATAATCTAGCCGACACGCGCGGCGTTCTCGCGAACTGCGCCACGTGGCCCGATCACCAGGGCGGTGCGCGCCATATCCTGACGGTCCGGTCGTGGCCTCCGGAAGCCACGTGCGCTCCATCGCCGGATAGCACCACCGGACGGATCCAGCTTTCGTGTCCCCTCATGATGGCCAGCCCGCGGCCGTCCGCCGCATTCCATACACGGAGAGTCCCATCGGCACTCCCCGACACCAGGAACCGTCCGTCGGTGGTGATGGCAACGGCCGACACAGCGCCTTCGTGGCCTCGGAGCGTGTGCAGCAACTCGCCGTCATCGGCAGACCAGACACGGACCGTCGAGTCGGTACCGGCCGATGCGATGAACGCGCCGGTGGGGCTGATAGATACCGAGCTGACCTGGCCGAGGTGCCCTCGCAACGTCCGAACGAGTTGGCCGTCCGGGAGATGCCAGACACGTATCATGCTGTCCACTCCGCACGTCACCAGACGCTCGCCGTCGGCGCCGATCTCCACGTCGTGCACGCCTCCCGCGTGGGCGTCCAGATCGAGCAACTGCCGGCCCGAGTCGACGCTCCAGAGCCGCACAGTGCCGTCGTAGCTACCGGAGACGATCTGATCGCCTGCGGGTGTTACGTCAAGCGCGACGACCCAGTCGGTATGCCTGAAGATCGTCCTCACCAGACCCGCGTTATCCATCCGCCACAGCCGAATGCCGTTGTCGCTGCCGCCGGTGACTATCGTCTCGCCGTCGGGTGTGACGGCCAGCGCCATGGCCCAGTCCGGGTGAACGAGACTGAGCGTTCTGGCGCCGTCGCGCACACGCCAGACGAAGACTTGCCCCTGGCTGGCCGATAGGAAGCTCTCGCCGTCCGGCGTTGCCGCGAGGGAGCTTACGTCGTTCTTGTGACCGACGAGGGTATGTATGTGCACTCGCTGCTGGGGAACGCGCTCAAGTTGCGCCGATGCTGTCGACCACGTCGCAACGAGCGCCAGGAAGAGCGTAGCAACGGTTCCTGACGACATGCGGTCCTCCTCGTGTTGATGACATGGATGCTCAGTCGACGGGTTGTCCAACCGATCGGTTGGCCGCTTTCGTTCCGTGCCGGCATGCTGGTACGGGTCGCCCAACGGGAAACTGCCGGCGCACTCCGTCCTGAGAGAGCACTGCGCCGATTTTGCCCCAACCGACTGGTTTTCCGCTCCAAGTTGTGTACTATAAAGGTGGACGCGAACCAATCGGCAGGGCGCACGCCCCGCAGCCTGTTCACACGGAGGTCCGCCATGGACACCTTGGCTTTGTGCCGTCGTTTCTTCGAAGCGCACGGATATACACTGCTCAAAGATGCATTCCCGGAGCTGGTAACGCACATTGCCGCAGGCCGGCTCGGCGGCGGCAGCGACGTGATCGGCGCCGACGACGAACACTCGCGCTCTGGCGAATGGGGCCCGTCGTTCCAGATATTCATGGGCGATGAAGAGTACGACGCCGCGGGCCCGCAGGTGTGGGATCTCATGAACAGCAGCGTCCCACCGGTGTTCGAAGGGTTCGTCACCGCCAGCGCGGGCGGGCCGAAGATCGACGTGTTCAGCATCGGCGGGTTCCTGCGGGAGCGCGCGGGCCTCAGTCATTTCCCGACCACCCAATTGGAGTGGCTCCAGCTGCGCGAGGATGCTCTGTGCA
Organism: uncultured bacterium; assembly: GCA_964606675.1. Classification (GTDB taxonomy): domain Bacteria; phylum Latescibacterota; class MWCZ01; order MWCZ01; family MWCZ01; genus CAZSJP01. The sequence goes on along the minus strand of CAZSJP010000216.1, from coordinate 4,390 downwards.
ACTTCGTCAGAGGGCAGATATTCTACGATCCCTCCAAGGCGGTGACGCAGCTTCAGAGCCAGTTCGCCGCATACTACCCGGGCGACGTGTGGAAACTCAACATGGCCAGAGCGGCCTACACGTGCTGGTTCTACGGGCAGCAGAACTTCCCGGGCCGCATCGCCCTCCGCGGCGACGTGCTGACCGGGATCGTGTTCCGCGGGATGTTCATCGAGTACGCGATGAGGTTGGCGCTACTGCTGAATCGCCAGTATGCGCCAAGTAAGAAATGGCTGCATTGGGCGTTCCTGCAGTTGCCCACCATCGCCGACACGCTCGATCCGCTGCTGGCAGCGGTTGCGACGTCGGCGGACATGGCCGAACAAAGCGATACCATCGTCGAGGCGACGCAGTTGCTCGGCAGAGCCGTCGAGGACGCAGGCTACCCGCCAAGCGTCGCTCCGCAGGACTACCTGGGCGCGTTCGACATAATGCGCACCCTTGAGGACTCGGAGCTAGCTCGGCAGCCGGTCAAACCGTTCTAGAACCGGTCAAGCGGTTCTGGGCGCGTCGGGCGCCTGTATCGATGCAGAGAGACCGCGGATCTCGAACTCGCGGATTGCCGGCCCGTGCGGTATGATCCGCACACGTATCGCGTCGGCTGGGGCCCACTCGCCCGCCACCTCGGGCCATTCCACCAGCGCGACGCTGTCGCCGTAGAACACCTCGTCGAGCGCCAGCGTCTGAAGCTCGTCCGGCTCGTCGATTCGATACAGATCGCAGTGGTAGACCGGCAGCCGGCCTTGGTACTCCGCGATTAGGATGTACGTCGGGCTGTTGGCCCACTCTTCCACTCCGAGGCCGTGGCATATGCCTTGCGCCAAAGTGGTCTTCCCGCTACCAAGATCCCCCGATAGCAGCACCACGCTCCCCGGCCCCAGCTGACAGGCGATGCACTCGCCGAGCCGTCGCGTCTCTTGGGGCGTGCTCGTCCGTACGCTCAGGACCGGCTCTGCCATCGTCAGCCACGCGGCGTAAGGGTTACGACCGGTACAATCATCTCCTCCAGCGATATGCCGCCGTGCTGGAAGCTGTTCCTGTACTGTCGGTCGTACTTGTGATAGCGAGTCGGGTACACGAAATAGAAGTCTTCTTTCGCGATGATGAAGTTGGTGCTCGGCGAGACGGGCGGCAGCCCCCAGTTGGTCGGGTCTTTCACGAGCACCGCTTCCTTCTGATCGCAGAACAGGTTCAGTCCGTACTTGTAGCGCAAGTTCGTGCTGATGTCGCGATTGCCGCGTGCCAACGTCGCGCGCGAACTCAGAACGCTGCCGTGGTCGGTGGTGATGATGACCGTCGCATCGGTGCTCGATATCCACTGGAGTATGTCGAACAGAGGAGAGTGCGCGAACCACGCCACCGTCAGCGATCTGAACGATGCCTCGTCCGGGGTGATCTTCTGAAGGATGTCGGACTCGGACCGTCCGTGCGAGAGATTGTCTATGAAGTTGAAGACCATCGCGACCAGGTCCAGACTCTTCCACGCACCCATCCGCTTGCCGAGCGACCTGCCCTCGTCCACACCGACTATCTTCTCGTACCGCGACGTTGTGTTGCCCAGGCCGAGCCGCCCGAGCTGTCCGCTCAGCATCCGGGCTTCGTGCCTGTTCAGCGAGAGGTCGTCATCGTCGCCCGAAGCCCACAGCTCGGGATATGTCTTGGCCATCTCGGCAGGGAATTGTCCGGAGAAGAGCGCGTTCCTGGAATACGGAGTCGCGGTTGGTACGATCGAGAAGTAGGTCTCGCGTCGCACGTTGAAGAACTCCGCCACGAGCGGCTCGATCACGAGCCACTGATCCAGTCGCAAGCAATCTATCACTATGAAGTAGACCCGCCGGTCGGAGCCGAGGTGCGGCGTGACGAACTGGCGCACGACGTCCGGAGACATGATGGGGCCGGTGTTCGGATCGGCGAGCCATCCCGGGTAGCTATTCTCGATGAATCGGGCGAAGACCCTATTGCAGTTCCGCCACTGGGTATGGAACATCTCGGCGACCGACTGGTCGTGATGCGAGTGTATTTCGAGGTCCCAGTGTGCGAGCCGCGTGAACAGATCGATCCAGTCGGACCATCCCGCGTTGCTCATGATCGAATCGAGGTCCTGGAACTCGGTCACGTAGTCGCGCATCATTCTCTGAGCGCGAATCTGCCTGGCATCCAGGATGCGCTTGCAGGCCATGACGATCTGGCTGGGGTTGACAGGCTTCACCAGGTAGTCGTCGATCCGCTTCCCGATGGCCTCGTTCATGAGCTGCTCTTCCTCGCTCTTGGTCACCATGATGACCGGGAGCGTAGGCTGCAGGCTCTTGATCTCGTCGAGCGTGCTCAGCCCGTCCATGCCGGGCATCATCTCATCGAGGAGGACGATATCGTAGTTCTCGCCGGCGACCAGGGCCAACGCGTCGTCGCCGTTGGTGGCCGGCGTGACGTCGTAGCCTCTCTCGGACAGGAATATCCTGTGCGAGCGTAACAGGTCGATCTCGTCGTCGACCCATAGAATGCGGCGCCGACGGGCGGCGGTTTCGGGCATGTGGTGTACTCCGGTGAATCACTCTCTGCTCAGGAGGCCTGTAAGCGTCCGGGTTGTCGTGCGGAGCGCCCGCCCACGCGGATCGGGAAACGCGAAGCGCCGACCCGGACTGGGCACGTAGGCGGCGCACGTTGCGGCCAGGCGCCATCGGTGTGTCTGCGGCTCGTCTACTTCCCCGGGACGTTCACCACGACGCTGGCCGAACCGACGTTCTGGGCCGCATCCCGCAACCGCACGATGATCGTGTGCTCGCCCGGGTCGAGAATCTCCGTCACGAAGTCGATCGACTCCCGGGCCCCATCGAAGATCTCGTCTTCGGGGAAGAACACCAGCCACTCGTCGCTGTCGATAGAGTACGAGCCACGTCGAATGCTACCGGTCGCGTCGTTTCCCGAGCACCTGACGTGGATCGCTCCGTCCGGACGCACCGTTGCCCTAAGGTCCGAGATAACCGGACCCGAGTAGTCGATCTCGAACGGTTCGCTCACCATCTCGCCGGTCATGGCCGTTGGCCACGGATTGCTCCGCCGGTCGGAGGCCACGACCTTGACGACGGTCAGCCCTTCGGGCGAGCCCTCGGTGTCCCAGACGTAGTACCGCTGCGTGACGTCCATTTCCAGCGGCTTCCACGTGCGGTCGCCTATGCGCCGATGGTACAGCGAGAACGACAAATCGTCGTTGTTGTCATCTTCGGCACCCCACCTGACGGTCATCAGGGCACGCTTGGCGGGCTGTCTGTTCCGTGCGCTCGAGTTGCCGGAGCCGTCCCGGGCGTTCTCGTTCTGATTGCCGCTTCGGCGCGTCGTGGCGCGGAAGGGAGCGATGCGTATCCCGCTCACGTCCGGCCTGACGTTCACCTGCTGACCGGTCGTGCTGACGCTATGCACCACCGGCGGGTCGCCTGTGGCTGAACGCGATAGTGTGGCCCGAAACTGTATGAACTGACCGGGCGGGCTCCGAACCACGTCGCTCTCGGCACCGGCGAGAGGCTCCCAGCGGCTCCAATCCTTCGATGGATCCTCGCTGTTTCCGGTTCTCGTGACCACCTCGACCGTGGCTCCTGCGGGGGTGTCGGCACGGACTTCCATCCTGCCCCACTGGGAGACCATCTCCGAGTCGTAGACGTCGCTCGTGTAGGTGCCCGTCCTCGCAGGTGTCGGGCTGAGACGTTTTATCTTGCCGGAGTTGCCCATCCCGACTATGATCTCGCCACTTGCGCGTTTCATCATGCATGCCGGTTGTGACTCGCCGGTGTCGGCAACCCGCGCTGCCCGGCCCTCGGTGGAGACCCAGTACAGAACTCCTCTCGGCCCGACGCCGAGCAGCATGCGCGACGAATCGTAGGCGATGATCGACAGGCCCAGTGGATACGGCGCCTCCCAGAGACGCGTCGCCGCTCCGGACGGTTCCAGCCGGTAGATCGCTGCACCGGGGTCTCGGTTCTCGGATGATGAGCTTCGCTCCGACTGCTCCTGCCGTCCGGCCACTGCCGCGGCGTAGAGCCGCCCGTCCGGCCCGATGGCCATGGTGTGGATTTCCGTCTCCTCGGCGGAGAAAATCAGCCGCGCCCTGTCTTCCGAATCGATGTAGTATACGAGTCCGTTGCCATCGGTGCCGGCGTAGTAGCCGCCTCGACCGTCGGGCACGAGGCGCATTACGTGCCGGTCGCGCGTGTCGAGAACTCTGTCGACGATGCGCCCGTCGGTTCCGATCTTGACGACGATGCCCTTCGTGCCGGTGGCCGCGTAGAGGAATCCCTCGTCGTCCAGTTCGATGTCCCAGATGTATGTTTCGCCGGTGTGGCAGAACGCTTTGCCGTCT
>CAZSJP010000215.1:0-7405 GCA_964606675.1 uncultured bacterium | reverse complement strand
GTGCGCGATGATCGTCCAGTCGTCCTGCGGCACGAGGTTCATCAGATCCACCTCTATCTTGTCCGGTGGCGTCGCCCGAGACAAGCCCATGCGGCCGGCAAGCCGCGCCACGTGAGTGTCGACCACGACGCCGTCGTTGACGCCGAACGCGTTCCCGAGGACGACGTTCGCCGTCTTGCGTCCAACGCCGGCCAGCCGGGTCAGGTCCTCCATTGCCGAGGGGACGTTGCCTCCGTGTTCGTCGGCTATCGCGCGACAGCAGGCGATGATGTTCTTCGCCTTGTTGCGGAAGAAGCCAGTCGAGTGGATGCTGCGTTCGAGGTCTTCCTGCGCCGCATCCGCGAATGCCTGCGCCGTCGGGTACTCCGAGAAAAGCGTCGGCGTCACCTGGTTGACCCGGACGTCCGTGCATTGCGCGGAGAGGATGGTAGCGATCAGCAACTGCAGCGGATTCTCGTGGCGCAGCGCGCAGGTGGCATCAGGGTACTCTTCGGCCAGGCGCTCGTGCACTCTGCGGGAATGCTCGGGCAGGCTCTTCTTCGGGACTCGTTTCGGCATAGCCTGTGCTCTGTCGGTACGCACAGCCGCCTTCGCGAGCGGGCTATGCGTCGCCCTATACGAGAACCGGGAACGCAGGCGACTGCTGCGTTCCCGGTTCGTCGATCTATGTCAGCGTCGGCCGGCGCGGTCTATGCAGCCTCGCGTTCGACCATCGGCATGAAGTCTTTCACTACGCCGGTTGACTGAGCGTAGCCATCGAGCGACCGCCGCAACATTGCCCTGGCCCGGAACAGCCGAGAACGGACCGTACCGATCGGGCAACCTACTTTGTCGGCGACTTCCTGATACGACAGGCCCTGCACGTCGGCAAGCATGACGACGTCGCGGAAGTGGCCGGGAATCTGTTCCAGAGCGTCGATCACCTCGTCGCTCAGGCTTTCCCCGATAACCGCCTCGTCGTCCGGCGCGGGCATGCGCTGGTGCTCGCTGAGGTAGGACGCGTCTATGTCCTGCCATTCGTCGTATTCGATTTCCGTCGGTCGCCTCTGCTTACGGCGATAGCGGTTGATGTAAGCATTCCTGAGGATTGCGGTCAGCCAGGCTTTGCAGTCCGATCCCTCTCGGAATGCGCCGAAGAAACGCCATGCTTTGTAGTATGTTTCCTGCACGAGGTCGGCGGCATCGGCAGGATGACGGGTCATCGAGAGCGCCATGCGGAGGAGAACCGGCTGCAACGGTAGTGCAACTTGCTCGAACTCGCTTCGGCGAGTTTCACGATCCTGCGTGCTCATTTTTCGCCTCTTTCAGATGATGGCCACCGATTCCGGCAGCACGAATGCGAAACTTTCACGCTTCACACGCATCAATTGTACGACAGAAAGCCGTAGTTGTCAACGTTTTTTGTGTTATATTTTCGTTAACAATACCCCGACAGCACGCCAGATACCCCACCGGGGTGGCGCCGAACGCCTCTGCAGGACATGCGCAAACGTGCGCCAATCGTCGCGTCGGCTCTGGAGACGTGCCGCCGGCCGAACACGCCGCACATGCTCCACGTGTCCGGCAGTACAGCGTGGCAACACCCATGGTTTGGACGCAAACACCCTGTCTAAGGTCGTGGGGCGGCAGGAATGTTCCCAGCCCGCGACCGCTTGAGCGCCCCACGTGGCTTAACGATGAGCGACAGCAATATGCATCGTAATGCCATCAGTTCCGACTGTTGCGGCAGAGTAGCGACAATAGGAGTCGGCACTCCTTCGCGATCGTGCGACGCCGCGTGTCAAGGGCCGCGGGACAGGCGCCGCCTTGTATCGTGGCCCGTCTGATCGTACTGTTAGTAGCCCCGCCTGACTGCAGCTCGGTGCCGACGTGTTGCCGCCATCGGCCGACGCATATCCATGCCGACGGCTGCGCGGAACAAGTGCGTCAGCCCGGAAATCGCCGCATCGGCGGAGTCTTTCTTGTCGCCGTCCACTCCCAGCCTTACGAGGTACCTCCAATGCTTCTTGCCATCGACCAGGGAACGACCAGCACACGTGCAGTGATTTTCGACGAACATGGGGACGTTCTCGGCAAGGGGCAGGTCGACCTGCCGCAAAACTATCCACAGCCGGGCTGGGTCGAGCAGAACCCGGACGACATTTGGCAGACGACGGTAGACGCGGTAGCGGGTGCGCTGACCGAATCGGGTACACCCGCCGACTCGCTTCGTGCGGTTGGGATTACCGGGCAGCGCGAGACGACGATAGTGTGGGATCGTAGGACGGGAGAGCCGATTCATCCGGCCATCGTCTGGCAGTGCAGGCGCACCGCCCAGATATGTGAGAAGCTCGCCGCGGAAGGGCTCGGCGAAGAGTTCAGGGCGCGAACGGGTCTCATCGTCGATCCGTACTTCAGCGCGACGAAGATTCGGTGGATTCTGGACAACGTGGACGGAGCGCAACGCGATGCGGAGATGGGGCATCTCGCCTTCGGTACCGTAGACTCATGGCTTATCTGGAAGCTGACAGGAGGCGCTGTACACGCCACCGACTACACTAACGCCTCCCGCACGCTGCTTCTGAACATACATGAGCGCGATTGGGACAACACGTTGCTCGCCCACCTGCGGATTCCGCCCTCGATCATGCCGCAAGTGAAGTTCTCCAGCGTGCTCTATGGCATGACCGCGTGCCCGGAGGTGCTGTCTAAGCCGATCGCGATCAGCGGGGTTGCCGGCGATCAGCAGGCGGCGCTCTACGGTCACCACGCTTTCGATGAAGGCCAGGCCAAGGTTACATACGGCACCGGATGCTTCGTGCTCCAGCACACCGGACAGAAACCGGTGGTGTCGGCGCGCGGCCTCCTCAGCACCATAGCGATCGACAGGCACGGCGGGCCCGCGCACGCGCTTGAAGGCGCGGTGTTCAACGCCGGCTCGGCGGTGCAGTGGCTCCGGGATGGTCTCGGCATGATCAGAACGGCCGAGGAGTCCGAAGAGTACGCGAAGCAAGTGGTCGACACGATGGGCGTGTACGTCGTTCCGGCCTTCACGGGCATGGGCGCGCCCCACTGGAACATGAACATGCGCGGCAGCATGTTCGGGATTACTCGCGGCACGGCACGGCATCACATCGTTCGCGCCACGCTTGAGTCTATCGCGTACCAGGCCGCCGACGTGCTCGACGCAGTTGCCCTCGACAGCGGGACGAAACCGGCGGAGTTGCGGGTGGACGGCGGCGCGTCGCAGAACGACTTCCTGATGCAATTCCAGGCGGACATCCTCGGCACGCCGATCGTGCGACCGAAACACCTCGATACGACCGTCGCGGGAGCCGCGCTTCTGGCCGGCATGGGGTCCGGCGTGTGGAACAGCCCCGGGCAGGCCGACATGCTGGGCGCGCGCGACCGGGTCTTCGATCCGGTGATGGGTGCCGACGAGCGTGAGCGTCTGCGCGCGGGATGGTCGAAGGCCGTCGCGGCGGCGGCCGGGTTCTAGCACTCGCCTGGCAGCGGCTCTCACGCGCCTGGAAACAGGAGCGTCGGTCCAAGCACATAGATTCCGGCATCCGGAGAGGGTCCGCCTGCGCCAGCGCAAGTGTGTATGAGCGGGCACGCGTTGCTATCGCCCACTGCGCCCTATATCTCGGCCTGCGGCAGGTCTTCGCTCGCGTCGGCGGCGGGGCGTCGCTCCAATTCTATCTGAGCGCCCCACCCGTCGGGCAGTATCCGGTCCGGGTCGAACCGCGACTTGAGCTTCGAGAGCAGACCCTTGTTGCCCGGCGGGATCGCACCTACCCATCCGCCTACCATGGGCGACGACCAGACCTCCATCGTCGCTCTGGCTCTCAGCACGGGCTCCCGAAGCGCTCCTATGACGGGCGCGGGCTCGGCCGCCGCGTTGTCGACGGCTATGTCCAGCCGTCCCGTGCCGAAGTCCATCAGGAGGCGGCAAGGGTGCTCCATGGCCCTCAGCACCACCTGAATCTTCTGCGCCACGTGAGCCCATCTCGAGCAAGTCGTCCACACCACCAGGTATAGCGTGCCATCGGCCGACCGGACCGGTAGCCCTCGGTGGATCTCCGCCGCCGAATCCCACGCCGGCTCTGCCTCATCGTCGAGCAGCTTGGTCACGGTCTGCCCCTCGCTCTCCGATGCGATCTCGGCGAGGGTCTCCGCTTGTCGCTCGACGCTGCTCGGCGTACCGGTGAACTCGATGAACGCTCTCACGGCCGACGGATCATCCGGTTCGCGCCCCGCCACGGCCCATGCGGCCGTCGGGCGTGCTCCGAGGGCAGCGTTCGAGCCGTCCCGCGCCAGCCAGCGTCGCATTGCGCGGTCGGCGCTCAATGTATCTTCGAACACGCCCGACACGCAGCCGCATGCGCTTGGACGCGGGGAGAGTTGTATCGCCGCGGCGGTGAGTACGGCGTACCTATTCCTCGCCCCGAGGCACAGATCTGCCGCTCGCGGCCCCGCGTGCTGCATGTGCACCAGGCTGCCCCACGAGAACACGTCGCCTCGTGCCGCCACGGCCTCGGTGCCGATGACGTGGTCGGCGATGAGCCCGCACCCGAGCGACCGAGGATCGGAGCGGTTCCACGCGAGTACATCGCTCACGCACGTCTCAGAGCTTACCAGGGGGCTGATCGGCCACCACAAGCCGGCTGAAGCGGCGTGTTCCTGCACTGTGCGTAGCCGCATCCCGCCTTCGACGACGATACTTCGGTTGTCGCCGTCGAACATCACGAGGCGGTTCATCTCGGAGAGCTGGACGTCCAGCGCCCGGTCGTCGGGTATGTCGTGGATCGCCAGCGGGGTCTTGAGGCGGCTGGCTATCCTGAATATCTGAGTGAGGGCGTCGGCTGAAGGAGCACCTATCTGGAGATGCTCGTCGGCGTCCATGGCTTCCTCGATTTGGTCCGTGAGCGCGGTATGGATCTTCCCGATCCTGCTTTCTTGCGATATGCGCTCATCATGATCGCGTCGATCATCCTCTTTTCCCAGGATCGGCGCAAGGGGCGCCGCGAAGACACCCCTGGGGTCGAACGAGTGTTTGACCAAACGGAAGACTTCGAGGTCGCTGCTCTGGTGGGTCGTCTCGAGTAGCCGTACGCGTTGCTTGCCGATACCGTGCAGCGCCATGCTCATGCCCTGAAACTCATGCGCATGGTCCGTGAGGGTCCCCACGAGCCGTTTCGCTCGTGCGTCGTCCTCCCCGTTGCCATCGAACGTCGGTATCCGCATCGCGAGCGCTCCCGAGGCGACCCTGACCACACCGGTCGGCAGGATGCCCTGCTCCTGCGCGTTGACGTACAGCAAGTCGAGCAGCTCGGGCAGCCTCGCGCATGGCACCGCAATATCGATCGGAGTCTGACTCGGCAGGGGCCTGCTTTCTCGGATCAGTCTGCTCCAGACGGGCACTACCCGAGCCAGTGCGGCCTCGTTCAACACGGACGTCTGCTGTGCCGAGTAGTCGCTGCAGATGCCGGCAGTCCACATCGCCTCGTCGTCTACGTCCTCCTCCAGCCCGGAGAGCCAGACGAGCAGCAGGCCGTCGGCGGTCTCGACGGTCGGCCATGGGGCGAGTCTGATCCACGTCGCCAGATCGACCGCGTCGGCGATGATCGGAGACGCGCCTGAGGCGATCAGTCCGGCCCCGGCTTGCGTCGCCATCACGATGCTATCGAACGCCGCCATCACGACTCGATGGCATGGCATCTGACGGTCCAGAGCCAACGACGCCTGGGTCACGATGGCGATGCCGCCCTCGCTGCCGACGATGAGGCTTCCACCCTCCAGCGTCAGCCCATGCGGGCCCGAGTGCTCGGCCTCGAACATCGTGCCGTCGCGCAGCACGGCTCTCAAGCTGCGGACCTTGCCATGCAGCGTCCCAGCGGGTCCGCCCGTGCCGTCGCCATTTCGCGCGATGGCTCCCCCGAATGTGCCCGACGGGAAGTCGTCCAGCGGCCCGCCAAGCGTTAGCCCGGCGGGTTGAACGATGCGTTCGACGTCGTGCATGCGCGCCCCTGCAGGCGCGACCACCGTGTCTTCACTCGGTATCAGGCGTACCGGCTCGTTGAGCCGCGCGGTCGACACGACCACGCCGCCCGGCTGTGGTACCGCGCCACCGGTGACGCCCGTCGCCGAGCCGCGTATCGTGATCGACTCGCCTTCAGCCGCCAGCAACCGGACGACGGCGGCCATTTCGCCTTCGGTGCCGGGCACGACGACTAGCCCGGGCGTGGCGCACTGCCCGGAACCGTCCGCTCCGTACAATCCCAGGCTCGCCGCGTCGTCGATGACGTTGTCGTGCGAGACGAGTTGTCGCAGGCCTGAACGCAATGCGTTCGTGATCATCGATCCGTCCGGTGCAATCGTACGCGTAAGCCTATGCCCCCAACCACAGTAACTGTATCCGACGCGAGGGTCAAGCAGATCGCCGCGCCGCTTGCCGCGCATTTGTCCCTCGCGTATACTCTGGATTCGCTCTTGAAAGGCGCTTGTGGCAGGGCGGAATGTTCCTGTTTACGATTATGTTCGGCGCACAGCGAGTGTGGTGCGCGGATAGGAGTGGCGGATGTTCAAACTGGCCGTTTTTAGTGATGAAGTCTCGCAGGATTTCGCGCGCGCGATCTCCGTTGCACAGGAATACGGGCTGGACGGCCTGGAAATCCGGTCGGTTTCGGACAAGCCGCCGCAAGACATCGCGCCCGACGACATAGAACGGATGAAGGAGTTGCTCAACGGTACCGGGCTTGCCGTGTGCAGCATCGCCTCGCCGTTCTACAAGTGCGACATAGGCAACCCGGAAGAGCGCGAGGCGCATCTGGACATCCTCCGCAAGTGCTGCGCTCTGGCCGACGTGTTCGGTTGCTCTGTGATTCGTGGCTTCACGTTCTGGCGAGAGAGCCCTGTCGACGGACGGTGGAATGACATCCTCAAAGCGTTCGAGGAGCCGGCCAAGATCCTCGACGAACACGACAAAGTGCTCGCGATTGAGAACGAAGCAAGCACCATGATCGGCACCGGGGTACGTCTGGCGCGCTTCCTCGACGAGCTCGACTGCGACCGGATCGGAGCGATGTGGGACGCGGCGAACTGCATCTTCGACCTGGACGAACCGGAGGTACCATACCCGGATGGCTACGACGCTATCAAGGACCGCATGCCGCACATGCATCTCAAGGACGCACACGTCGATCCCGATACGGGCGAACCCGCCTGCACGCCGATAGGCGACGGGCAGATCGACTATCGCAGTCAGTTCCAGGCGCTCGTCGCCGACGGATACGAGGGATTCGTGTCGCTGGAGACCCACTGGCGTCCGGCCGCTCTCAGCGAGGATCTGCTCAACCGGCCGGGTGGCGCGGCCTTCAGCGAAGGCGGCGAATACGCTACCCGGCTGTGCCTGGACAACCTATAC
>CAZSJP010000214.1:7147-7406 GCA_964606675.1 uncultured bacterium | reverse complement strand
CAACGAGCCGTTCGAACGCACTGGGGGAGTCGTCTATGCGGGCCGAACCGCCGTCACACTGGAGAACTGTACCTTCTGGGGCAACACATCGGACTACCGCGTAGCTGGTTCGTACTGGGCGGCTTGGGCCGCTGTGTACGCAAGGCTCAGTACCACGGTCACCATCTCGAACACGACCATATGGCCTGGCCCCGGACCCGGAGAGGCGCAAGGCAGGCCTGTGGATGGTGACGGCACGCAGAATGTGCAGGTGTCGTAC
>CAZSJP010000214.1:2530-7137 GCA_964606675.1 uncultured bacterium | reverse complement strand
TCCCCGGCACCGGCAATATCTCAGCGGACCCACTCTTCGTGGATCCTGCCGCGGGTGACTTCTCGTTGCAGCCCGGCTCGCCGTGCATCGACGCCGGCGATCCGACAAGCCCGCTCGATTCGGACGGTTCCCGGGCCGACATCGGCGCATATGCATCGCCGTACGGTTGGCGCGTCGCCATCGCGGCGAGCGCAGCCCCACCTGCCCGGTTGGCGCTGGAGCCCCCATTGCCAAACCCGTTCAACCCCACCACGACGATCCGCATCACCGTCGCGCAGAGCGGCCCTGTGAGCCTGGTCATCCACGACCTGAACGGCCGCAGTGTGCGTGTTCTGGCCAATCGAGCGTTCGGTCCCGGCTCGCACTCGCTCGTCTGGGACGGCGCGGACGATCGCGGCAGGGCGGTCGGCAGCGGCGTGTACGTGATGCGGCTGCGATCCGAGGGCCATACGTTGTCGCGCCGCATGACGTTGGTCAGGTGAAGACCGTACGCCGGCCCCTCTCCATGAGGTGTCTCCACGTGGTACACAGGGCGATCATCGACGGCAAGGAGAGAGCCATCGACATCCGCGCGATGGACGAACGGTTCATTGTCTACCGCAAGATGTTCGATGCGCCACTCCTGTCAGCGGATCTACCAGCCCCGGAAACCGACAACGCAGACTACGTCGTCCAGGAGTTCTTCCGGCGGCAGATTCGCACCATCGGCAGTTGCATGATCCTCGCGTGGGATGGCGACGGTGTCATCGGGAAGATGCATTTCACCACGCGGGAGATGCACGAGGCTATCGGCGGCCCTGAGGATTACTACGTTGCCCAGCACTGCTATTGCCCTGACCACCCCGGCTTCGCCCCCAAGCTTCAGACGTTCAACGACGACGAGCTCGACCAACTGCTCGCCTCGAACAGCAGGACGCTGCGGGTACTTTGCTTCAACGTCGGTGGTCGAGACCAGCGGTGGCACGGCAAGGGCATCGCTACGGCGATGCTGGAGTACCTGAAGACGTGGGCGCGCGGCCGAGGATGGCGCGGAATCGAGGCGAAGTCGTGCCCGGACATCACGCCGACGTCGGTCGTCGGCGACTGGATACTGCGCCGCGGGCCGCTGGAAGAGGCGGGGTTCACCGTTCTCGAGGAGACTACGGTACCGCCGGATGAGGCAGCAGAACGTCTTGGGGAGATCGAGGCGTATCTCTCAGGGCAAGTGAGCCATGCCGAGTGGAACGGCTGGTTTGACCCCGAGCCGAACACCTGGTACGCTCGGAACGTGGGTCGGCTGGCCTCCGACCCGGTGCGTCGTTCGGAGTACGACAAGGACTACCTGATGCGCTACGAGTTGGCGCGATGCGAGACCGACCGATGAACGGAATGGAGCTGTGCAGGAGCTACTACCACGAGGTCATCGAGCCGAGGATTCGGTCCGAGTGCCCGCACGCCCTCGAACGCATCGCGGTCGGGCTTCTCGGGCACGGATCGCAATGTCTTGGCTACGACGACGAGATATCGCGCGACCACGACTGGGGTCCGCGAGTCTGCATCCTTCTCGGCGACGAGGACTACAAGCGGCTGGGCTCCGATCTGGAGAAAGTGGTCGGAAGCCTGCCATCCGAGTACATGGGCTTCGAGGCGAGTTGGGAGCATCTGGGCCCGAGAGGCGGCGCGCTCAACATACGAGATTGGTTCAGAAGCCTTCTCGACGGGAGGGACATACCACGTGAGCCCGTCGACTGGCTCCCGATTCGCGAGTACGAACTGCTATCGACGACGAACGGCGAGATCTGGCATGACGGGACGGGTGAGGTCACTGAACTGAGGCGCCACCTGAGCTACTACCCCGATGCGGCGTGGAGGAAGAGGCTGGCCGGGAAATGCGTCCAGATCAGTCAGTCGACCGGGAACGTCGGGCGGTGCGCCAAGAGGGACGACGTAGTAGCCACCAGTTTCTCACTGCACCGCTTCGTCAGAGATGCGATGCAGATATGGTTCCTGCTGAACAGGAGATACGCTCCGTTCTATAAGTGGCTGTACAGGGCTTTCAAAGGGCTTCCCGGGACGCCCGACGGGATGGCGGCCGACCTGGAAACGCTCGCAGGCCCGGTACCGTTGGGGGAGAAACAGGCGACGTTGGCCCGGATAGAGGACGAGACCCGTGAGGCGGTGAACGACCGGTTTCCGGATACGTCGAGATCGGGCCCGTTCTACGAGGTCGCGATTCAGATCGACGACAGCATAGAGGACGCCGAAGTGAGAGGCGCCGGCGTGTGGGACCAAATAGAGTACTGACCGCGTTTTGCTATTGGCACACTGTCTCGGCATTGCTTAACTTCATACGAACTGCTGCCAGTCGGCACGTGGCGTCAAGGGATGGAGCGCCACCTACCCGAGGAGATGTCCATGAAGATGCTCATCGCGACAGTGTTCGTGGCGGTCGGGCTGGCCTCTCCGGGCCGTGCGGAGACGATGGTGAGCGGCGTGGTCGGCACCACGACGTGGACGAAAGCGAACAGCCCCTATGTCGTCGACAACATGGACATCGTCCACACTACCGACGGGGTGACCATCTCAGCAGGCGCCACGCTGACCATCGAAGCGGGGGTCGAGGTGATGTTCGGGCATCGCGCCGGGATGAGCGTCCGTGGCCGGCTTGTCGTGTCCGGCACAAACGACGAGAGGGTCCGACTGCACCCGAAGCCGACGAGCCAGGGCACGCCATGGGCCGGGATCACCATGGCTGGCAGCGGCATCTCGACGCTTCACTACGCCGACATCGATGGCGCGAGGCTTGAGTACGCCGACCTCAACGGCGGCGTGAGCGGAAGCGACATCTTGGGCGGCGGCGGCCTGCGGATCTCAGGCGGCCACCACGTAACGCTTGTCGGGTGCCGTCTCACGAACAATACCAGCAACACGGGCTCGGCGGGCGGCGGCGGAGCATACGTCAGTGGAGCCAACAGCAGCGCAACGTTCGACCGTTGCGAGTTCATCGACAATGTCGCCTCGTACGTATCCGACCATAGCGGCGAGGTCACGACACAGGGCATCGGTGGCGGCATCCGCGTTGCCAACGGCGGCCATGCGACAATGGTCGGATGCGTCTTCGGTGGGAACCTCGCCGGCAACAATGGCTCTGCCGTCGCGGCGCGCGGTGCAGAAGCCACGTTGATCCGCTGCACCATCAGTGGCAACCGCATCAAAGGGTCCACCAACCTCGGGACCGAACACACCGGCGGCGCTATCGACGCGTACGCAGGCACCGTCGCCCTGGAGAACTGCACATTCTGGCGCAATACGTCCAGCTATGGGGTTGCCAGCGGCAGCGGCGGCTGGGCGGGAGTATACGCAAGCTCTAGCTCTACGATTGCCATCTCGAACACCGTCATCTGGCCTGGGCCCGGACAGGTGGGGGGCGTGCCCGTGAGCGGCGACAATGGGAGTGCACAGGCGTCCTACAGCAATCTGTTCGAGGCGATCCCCGGCACAGGGAATATCTCCGCGGACCCGCTCTTCGTCGACCCCGCCGCCGGTGATTTCTCACTGCAGCAGGGCTCCCCATGCATCGACGCGGGCGACCCGGCCAGCCCCATCGACTCGGACAGCTCTTGGGCAGACATCGGCGCATACGAGTCGCCCTACGGCTGGCGCGTCGCCGTTGGGCCCGCTGCCAGGCCCGCCCTGTGGACGCTCGAACCCGCGCGCCCGAACCCCTTCAACCCGTCCACGACGATCCACTTCACGGTCGCCGAGAACGGTCGCGTGAAGTTGTCGGTCTACGACGTGAATGGCCGGCACGTACGGGACCTTGCCGATCGGACATTCGGAGCCGGGTCGCACAGTCTTCGATGGGACGGGACCGATGGCGGCGGCAGGCCTGCGGCGAGCGGCGTGTACGCGCTGCGGCTGCGGTCGGAGGGCCATACGTTGTCCCGCCGGGTGACGCTGCTCAGGTAAGCCGTCGAACGCTAGCGTGTTCGTTGCGGAGTGGTGCCCATCCCGCACGTTTCCCCTTGCTGCGCGCGTCGATACATTCCCTCCGAGCCGCTAGCGCACACCGGAGGGCACCGTGCAATACCACGTCGTAAGCGCCAACGAATGGCTATATCCCGACAGCCCGACTCCCAGCACGCCGCGTCACACGATCGACTTGCACGCAGCCAGAGGCGGTCGGGCGGCGTTCCAGATCCTGTTGCGTTCCGTGAAGGCCGGGGCGCCCATTGCCGCCTCGTTCGACGGCGAGCACGAACCGGACGTGTTCCAACTCGTCGACGTCAACGTACCCATGAACTCCGGCCCCCCATGTAGCGCGATCCCCCCCGACAAGCCGACGCCGGACTACGTGATTCGCGAGGCGCCGTACCGGGTCTACGACGCCATGCGCCCGCTGCGCGACGGCGCCGTGTCGCGCTCCGACGTCGAAGGGCTATACGTCTCCCTTAGCGTGCCCGCCGACGCAACTCCGGGCCCCCATGTCGGCAGACTCCGAATCGAGATCGGGAACGACGCGGCCGAGGTCGCAGTATCTCTCACTGTCCACGAGGCGCACATCCCCGAGCATGGCCACCTGCGCGTATCGAACTGGTTCAGCGTCCACAACATGGCTTCGCGGCATG
>CAZSJP010000214.1:0-2520 GCA_964606675.1 uncultured bacterium | reverse complement strand
CCACGGCCTGGATGAGTGGTCCGAGCCGCACTGGGACATGATCCGCCAGTACGCGCGCCTGATGCGCCGCTCGCGGCAGACCGACGTGCATGTCCCGCGGCCGGGTGTCGAGCGTGCCGGCGACAGGCGCTGGACCTTCGACTTCGAGCGCGTCGAGCGGATGGTGCGGACGTTCTTCGACGAGGGTTTCTCGCACATCGAGTGCCCGCACGTCGCACGGCACAGCCGCAAGCGCGAAGACCCGCCGGTGTTCAGCGTCAGGGTGGACGGCGAGTCGGTATGGGCGACGGGACCGGCCGGGTACGCGTATCTGACGCAGTACCTCACGGCCTGGCGCGACATGCTCACCCGCAACGGCTGGTACGGGCAAGCGATTCAGCACATCGCCGACGAGCCGTGGCCCGAGACGTTCCCCGACTACCGCATCCTGGCCGGTGTCGTCCGGAAATACCTGCCCGGTGTCCCGCTTGTAGATGCGCTTGGCGACCCGGGCCTGAACGGCGCGGTCGATATCTGGGTGCCGCTCAGCGAGTCATACGAGAAGCACCGCGAGGCCTTCGAGGCGCACCGAAGCCGCGGCGATGCGATCTGGTTCTACACGTGTTGCGGGCCGAGCGGATTCCACATGAACCGCTTCCTGGACACGGCGCTCTTGCGGACCCGCCTGCTGCATTGGGGCAACTGGCTGTACCGTCTCGATGGCTACGGGCATTGGGGCCTGAACCAGTACATCGCCGAGCAGGACCCATTCGAGGACACGTGTCCGCCGCACGGGCCGTACCGAGAGTTCAACCTACCGCCCGGCGACTCGCACATCGTGTACCCCGGCAGCGGCACGCCGTGGGGCAGCGTCCGACTCGAAGCGATGGGGATGGGCGTCGAGGACTACGAGCTGTTCCGCATCGTCGCGGCACGCGACGACGCTCAGCGCGACGAAGCCGCCGCCGACAACCTGTGCCGCACTCGCGTCCGATCCTTCATCGACTACGACGAGGACGCGGCGCTGTTCGATGACGCGCATCGGCAGTTGCTTGTGGCGGCGAGTGGGTGAGGGGGGATTGCTGTCACCGACGGCATCCCAGAGCACGTCTACTTCGTGTTCCACGGGATGGGATCTCTCGGCTCAAATGTTCCGACACAAATCGGCGCCGTTTCTCCTGTTTCTGGATTGGCAGGTTGGTCAACCTGATACAAGTAGCCGGTCTTTCCGTATCTGCCAAGTTTGCTTTGATCGTACCGATCACTATCCATGCAGATGCTGACGGCTTTCAGCGCAGCCGTCAGTTCGTGGCTCCCGGGAAACAGCTCATGCTCCCACAGGAATTCACATTCGATGTTCAGATAGCACTCCTTGATTCGCGGCGCGTCGACTCTTGTGGCTTTCTCGGCCGTTAGGCCGGATGCAGTGATCTCATCCGTCTCTAATTCATTGTTCCCAATCGTCTTTATGCAGCGATCGTATATATCATATGAAGGGAAGTTCAGCACGCATACACCGGTCTTCTTCAGCGATTGGTACATGTGCCCAGCTCTGCTAACCTTGCCCATGATGCAGACAAAGTCATCTGCTCCGCCTCCTACAAAGGTTGTCCAGGATTGCAGACAGGCGTTCTCCTTCCCGTTCGATTTCCAGCCCGTGACCAGGAACACCAGCTCCGGCATGCCTGTCACAAAACCATACCATGACATATTGCCACAGGCTTTCAAATACTGTTCAGACATCGTCTCTGGCCTTGTAGAAAGTTGCTTTTTCATAGCACTGCGCTCTCCTCTGTTCCGCGGTCTCTGAGTCTCATCATCTTGCCTCTACTATCACATCGAATATGACAATAGTGTGTCGTGTCTGACCAGCTCCCGTTGATCGGTCCGCTCTGTAAGCTAGTCCAGAACGGCGGCGGACGTAATGGTGTGGTCCATCTTATCGCGTTCGGTGCTGGGGGTCTGTATCCCAACGAACTGTGCGGCCTGATCCATCGCGACCGTGCGGCTGTGTCTCCGTATCCCCGCCTGCAACGGACCCCGAACCCCCCATTCGCGATCCGCCCGATGCCCCGCGCGTACTCGTTTGACGGCCAGGCGACGATGCGAACCACGTGTGCTGCGCTGCGAGTTGGCGAGGATCGTAGTCCGGGCTTGGGGTTCCCTGGCTGGGCGGCGGGCCTGCCTGGCATTCGGCTCTCTGCAGGCATGGAAGTACCCTACGCTGACGCCGGTGGTGTAGAGGTTAGCCAGACGACCGCCCGGCAGTTTGGCGAGGATCTGGCCCGGGCCATCTGTACGTACTTGATGGAAGACCGATGGGTCTGACGGACGCACCATATGCGTTGCTCGTCTCACCTGTCGTGCCGTCCATCGCGTGGTCGCCGGCGCCGATGCCAGCGCGCACGGGTGCAGCGCGGGTGTGATGGAACCCATTGGCCCCCGGGATGCTCGTCCACACCCTTGACTGCAGTGACGACGTAGTGAGCGCGACAACCTAGGAGGGCCGGCAGTGGCTGAAGAGACCGTACGCGTAGACTC
>CAZSJP010000213.1:0-7452 GCA_964606675.1 uncultured bacterium | reverse complement strand
AGATAGAGAGTCCTCACTCGGTCGCGGTGCGCCAACCATGCTGAGGATCGTACATCGGTGGATCCTCACGTGGCAGTTCGAAACGTCGGGCCGGCTTCCATCGCCGGACGAAGGCTACGTGCTGGCCGTGCCGCATTCGTCGCTGCTGATCGTCGCCGGGTACCTCCGTGGCAGCCGCCTTGCCACGATGGTCAGCCAGAGCGTGGATGGCGATCTTGCCGCGGCATTGCTGGCCCTGATGGGATATCGGGTGGCGCGCGGGTCGACGTCAAACGGCTCGTTCGTCGGTCTGAGAGGCCTGGCCCGGCTGACGCGGACGCATCCTGTCGCCGGACTGACCGTGGACGGGCCGCGCGGCCCGGCGTGGAGCGTGCAACCCGGCGTCGTCTCGCTGGCGCGCGCGACGGGGCTGCCGATCGTGCCCGTTGTCGCTCACGGTCCCGGCTTCGCTTGGCCGTCGTGGGACCGCACCCAAATGCCATGGCCAGGGGCAAGTTGTACGATGCACGTAGGCAGGAGCGTCGTGGCACCGCCCGGACGGACGCGCGGCGAGGTCTCGTCCGAGGTGCGGGCGGAGCTTCTGCAACTGAAGCGCTTAGCGGGAATCTAGCGCCAACCGAGGGCCGTCGAACGTGGTTGAAGCATCCAGCGCAACACCCCGGCACCAACGCGCGCGAACACGACGCGCGGGGTGCGCGCAAGCATGAATGCAGCCGCCGACGCGGTGGCGCACGTTGCCTATCGGGCCGCGTGGGTCGCTGCGCTCATCGTTGCTAGCCCGGCGCTGGCCGGCGCGTGCATCGCCGACGTCGCACACGTCCGGCGGCGTCTCTGGCCGAGGTTGGGCAGCGGGTGCGGTCCATCCATGTGGTGGCACGGGTCGTCTGCCGGCGAGGTGAGGGCGCTTGCAGCGCTCAAAGAGCGCGTCGATGCCGAGAGCGATGAGAACGCATCTCTCGACGTGCGTTGCACGGCCACGACCGAGTCCGGCTTGGCGATGTGGCGAGCGGTTGGGGGCGGACCCCACGATACGCACATTCTGCCCGTGGACATGCCGTACGCCTGGCGGAGATTCGTGCCGCCGAACGTTCCCGATGGGCGCTGTTTGGCGGTCCTGAGCGAGACGGAATTGTGGCCCGCAATGTTGGACACACTCCGGCGGCGCGGGTGTCCGACCATGCTTGCCGGCGCGCGCGTCTCGGAGCGCACCGTCGGTCGGTTGCGCAGAAGCCGGCTGATGCGCAGGTCGGCCTGCAACATGTACGTCGCCGCGCAGACCGATGCAGATGCAGAGCGTTTCGGGCGGCTCGGCGTGCCGGCCGATCAGGTAACGGTGACGGGATCGCTGAAATGGTCGGCGCGGAGGCCTCGTCCCGACGAGGTCGCGGCACTTCGGTCACGCTTGGCGCTCGAAGCGGACGAACCCGTCGTTGCTGCCGGGTCGGTTAGGCACGACGAGATCGAGTCGCTCGTGGGCGCTCTGGGGCGCCTCAAGCAGATGGTGCCGCGTGCGCGCGTTGTCGTCGCCCCGCGCTTCCCTGCGGATGTCGGGAAGGCCATCGCGTTGGGGACAGGCGCCGGCTGGTCGGTTCGGACGCTGAGCTCGTTCGGCCCATCTCGCTCGGACCCTGAGCCGCAAGGCGGCCCTCGGTGGACGATGCTCGTCGTAGATACGATGGGCGATCTTCCGCTCGTCTACGGCATCGCTACGGCGGCGGCGATCGGTGGATCGTGGGTCCCGGTCGGCGGACATAACCCGTTCGAAGCCGCTGTCAACGGCATCGGGGTCGTGTACGGCCCCCACATGGAGCAGCCAGGTTGCCCCCTGCTGGAGGACGAAAGCCGAGCGGTCCGCCTGGAGGACTGGGCGCTGTTGCCCGAAACGCTGGCGGCGATGTGTCGCGAGGATCCGGCAGCGCGTGCGTTGACGTCGCTACCGTGCCCCATTGGGCTGACTCTGAACGCGTGGCGGAAATGGGGCCTGATCGCCACACGCCCGGCCATGATCGGTGCACCTGGGAGGGATGATGAAGCGACGGCTTGACGAATGGCTCGCCCGACCGCCCGGCAACCGCTGGGAGGCATCGATGCTAGGTGGTCTGCACCTCGCCTCGCACGTCTATTCGGCAGGCGTTCGCGCACGCGCGTGGGCGTACCGCCATGGCGTGCTCCACCGCGTATCGATGCGGATCCCCGTACTCTCCGTAGGGAACGTCACCGTCGGCGGCACAGGCAAGACGCCGCTCACGATCTTCCTCGCGAAGGCCCTGATGGAGCACGGCAGACGGCCCGCGATCGTGAGCCGTGGCTACATGAAGAGAGGGCGCGGGTTGGTGGTCGTCTCCGATGGCAAGAGAGTGCTTGTGGGCAGACGTCGCGCCGGCGACGAGCCGTAGCTGATGGCACGCGAGCTTCCCGGTGTGCCGGTCGTCGTCGGGCCGAATCGCGCCATCGCATCGTACATAGCCGTGGGCAGGTTCGACCCCGACATTATCATCATGGACGACGGCTTCCAGCATCTGCGCGTGCAACGCGACGTAGATATCGTCGCTATCGACTCCACGGACCCGTTTGGAAACGGCATGACCCTTCCAAGGGGCATCCTTCGCGAACCGCCAAGTCATCTGCTGCGCGCCGACATGATCGTGATGACACGCGTGGATCAGGCCGAGGGTGTCGACGAACTCCGGGAACACATCCGCGAGATCAACCCGCGCGCGCCCATAGTCGAGAGCGTGCACCGACCGATCTCCCTCCGCGAGCTGCACACCGGGCGCGACCTCGGCCTCGGCTGCCTCAGAGGCGCTCGGGTGGCCTCGCTATCGAGCATCGGCAACCCCACGACGTTCGAGGCGCGGCTGACCGAACTGGGGGCAACGCTCGAAGGCAACTGGCGGCTGCCGAACCATCATCGCTACCGCCGCGGGCCACTTGCGGACATCGTGGACCGTGCGCGCGACATGGGCGCAGAGGCGATAGTCACGACGGAGAAGGACGTCGTCAGGTTCCCGCCGGGGTTCGGCTTCCAGATGCCGGTGTGGGTGCTCGAGATCGAGCTTGAGATCACTGCCGGGCACGAACACCTGGCTCGTTTGGTCGAGCTGCGAGCGTAAGGGCCGGGCGTAGAACCGAGGCCGCCGATGGGGACCGGAAGCCGCCACACGGACATCGTTCACTCCCTCGCCGAGTATCGCCGGCCCGGGTCGCCCAACTACGGACGCCACTTCCAAGACATGCCCGCACAACTGATTCAGCCGGGCAACGTCGTGTCTCTTCTGAACATCCTCAACGACGAATCGCTATCGTGGGCCGTGCGTGAGCATGCGGCCGGCGCGCTCGGCGAGATCGGCGACAGACGCGCGGTCGAGCATCTGGTCGACGCACTTGAGCACGCTCGCCTGAGAAGAGGCGCCGCCGTAGCTCTTGGCCGTATGCACGCGGCAGAAGCGGCGGATGCGCTGCGGAAGCATGCGTCGGTGTGTAGGGCGGCTGGTTGGGCACTGTTCGAGTGTGAGGCCGAGCAAACGCTTGACGAGACGATCGGCGCGCTCGAAGCGGGTCACCTTCGCCACATCGGCCGGCAGATCGAACGCCTGAGCGACACTCGGGCAGAAGACGTTTCGTGTGAGATCGTGCAACGCTTCCGGGCGGTCGCGCACGAAACGCCGAGAGACGAGCACTGCTGGTTGGTGACGTCGTTAGAGGCGTTGGCAACCCGGGTGTCGGCCCCGGTGCAGACGCAGGCTGCCATTTTGGTGGTCGACGCGCTGGGACGGTCCGTCGGTTCCGACGTCGGCATTCGCCACCGCCTCATCAAGGCCGTTGCGGCCCTTGGCGCGTCGGAGGCATGCGCGGCCCGTACGAGCTTGGAGGCACTGGTGGAGTTCCTGTGCCGTGTCGACTACCCGACCCACAAACATGCGGCCGCCGTCGTGATCGACCGAGTCGCCAAGTCCGGTGGCCCTGCCGCGCTCAATGCGCTCGTAGCGTTCGAGGGCCGTCTGCACGCTGAACTGGATCGATTCGAGGCCGAGGCGGTGTCGGCCGAGCCAGTCACGCCGCCGCGGGCGTGGGACGCGCCGCCCGGCTCGCCAAGGTGGGCCGCTGCCGCCCGAAGAGCCATCCGCGCGATGGAGCGCCTGTTGGCCCGGTGCCGGCGGGCCTAGCGGGCCTGCACGCCTCACCACCCCGTCGCGACGTCGTGGCCCTGGCCCGGGAACCAGATCGCGTCGACCAGCAGCCCCAAGCCAAGCCCGATAGCGTGTCCCGACAAGAACCCCAGAAACAGCGGCTTCGCACGATTCACGAGGTGTATCCCGCCGAACCGCATCAGCGCCATCTTCGCGAGCCACACGAGGAACAGGTTCATCGTCTGCAAGCTGGCGACGGATGTCGTCGCGAACGTGAGACCGACCGGGTGCAGCCAGAAGTTTGCGAACCGCGCGCGGATCGACAGGACGACCGACATGAGCGCCATACCCACGCCGAAATACGTCAACCTGACGCTGTCGGGCCCGTAGTCCTTCGAGCTGGCCGAAGCCAGCGCCGCGTACGCCTCGACGTGGCCTTTCCGGAATGCGTGCGTCTGGAAGTTGAGCGCGCCGCCGTCGTACCCCAGCATTATCGTCGTAACCAAGGCGACGATGATCGCCATTCCCGCAGCGACACCGAGCGCCGCGTAGAGCTTCCCGCGCGGCACGTTCCGCTCGTCGCCCATTCGCCCGGCGAACGCCACCTGCGGCATCATCAGCCCTTTGTTCGACCGGAACACGACGTACGACAGCACAAGCGCCGTCATGGACGCCTGCGGTATGTTCGCCACGCCCAACGTCTGCATGACGAACGACTGCACGTTGGCCGGGCTGTCGATGAAGAGCAGGCTCGACTCCGCCACGACCTTGCTGATTCCGAGCGTGAGGATCACCAGCATCGGCAGAAAGAGCGTGATGACCGGCCAGCTCATGCCGGCCTCCTTGAACCAAAACGCGAGGTACACCAGGCCGGCAACAAGCCCCCACACTGCCGCACCATACCTCCGCCTGAGGGCCGCAGGCAGAGCCACTCGGCCCGACAAAGCCGATCTCAGCACTTTGGCGAAGTGTTCCCTGCCAACCCAGAACCCCCAGAGAACGAACATCACGAGGCTGCCGAGGCATTGCCACGCAACGGTGCCGCTGTGCCAGTCGCTCCAGGGCATGTAGCCGGAATTGGCCGGCACACCGAAGCCGAACTTGTTGCCGATGCCGATCTCACCGGCGATGATGAGCCGTCCGAGCCAAAGGCCCCGCAGTATCTGGAGCGGGGCGAAGTACGCCAGGCCGATAGTGAAGAAGTCGAGCTTCGTGTAGAAATGGGGCAGAAACCTGAAGTTGATCCCCGACTCATCTTGTGTGAACGCGATGTGCGGGAACAGCGGCAGGAACCAGTGCACCATGTTCCAGGCCATGAACGCGAGCGGGATTCCCAGCCCGATCCAGAACAGCTTCGATCTGGCCCACGACGGCATGCCGCCACCAGCCTCGTCGCTTCCGGCGAGTGTGAGCGGGATATCCGCCATCGGGAAGGCGAGCTTCTCATGGTCGTGCCATTGCTCGTGCACGATCGTCATGAGACATATCACGATCCCCAGCAAGGCCGCGATCAGCGAGCCCCACCAAACGAGCGGAACATGCCATATGTGCCATGGGATCGACCCGCCGGGCGGCAGCCCGTTGTAGAACAGCCGCACGCCGCCGGAGCGATCCGAGGGAGTGATCCAGGACGGCAAGTGCGCTACGTAGATATCGTTCCAGCGATTCTCGGGCGTCGCGAAGTACTCGGGCGCGGACATCACGCTCAGCGTGTTGCCGATCATCCCGATCTGGAACGACGCCGCGGCAATCCACAGCATCCCGAAGACGACGATCAACTCCGATGCCGACAGCGCCAGCGACCGGACACGGCTGCGAACGACGAGGTTGGCCGCCAGCACAACGAAGAAGACTATGAGGACGCCGGGCGGAAGAATGCCGTGGTAGTACTCGGCGGAGTACATCCGATAGACGACCATCGGCGCGAGCCAGGCATAGAACGCCGACAGCGCGATTCCGAGAAGCACCGAACGCGTGGTGATCGAGCTGCGGGCGTTGGGATCGGTGCTCACTCGCAATGTCTCCCGGATCTACGCACTGCCCGAAGCGACTTGCGGAGCCTCTACCACCCTGTCAGCACTCTGTGCCCATGACCGGGGAAGAACACCGCATCGACAACGACTGATAAACCTACGCCTATCGCGTGCCCGCACACCAGACCCAGGAAGAACGGCTTACATCGCTCGACAAGCCCGTGCCCGCCGACGCGGTCGAGCGACCACTTGACGAGCCACACGACGATGATGTTGATGGTCTGCAGCCCCGCGACCGACGTCGTCGCGAAAGTAAGCCCAATGGGGTGCAGCCAGAACCCCGGATGGTGCAGACGTGCCCACATCACGCCGGCCATCAGCGCCATGCCGCCGCCGAAGAAGCCCAGCCGGTAGTAGTCGGTCCCGAACGCTTCGTCGCTCTTGCGAGCCAGCGCGTCGAAGGCGTCGCGCGCGCTTTCGCGGAACGAGAGCGATTGGAAGTTGAATGCACCGACGTGATAGGCCAGGATGATAGTCGTCACCGCCGCGACGACTATCCCCACTAGCACCGCAACTCCGAGCGCACCATATAGCTTCCCTCGCTCGACTTTGTGCTCGTCGCCCATCCGACCGGCGTACGCAATCTGAGGGAGCAGCAGCCCCATGTTCGACCGGAAGACCACGTATGAAAGCAGCAGCGCCGCCATCGAGGCTTGCGGGATGTTGGCCGTTCCGAGCGTCTGCATCGCGAACGTCTGCGCATTCACCGGTCCTTCCACCATCAGCATGCTCGATTCGACTATCAGTTTGCCGATGCCGAGGGTCAGCACGACCAGCATCGGCAGGAACAGCAGAATCACCGGCCACGACATGCCGGCCGTTCGGAACCAGAACGCCATGTACGCCAGACAAGCCGCCAGGCCCCAGATCGCCATGCGGTAGCGGCTCTCCAGATGAGCCGGCAGTCCGGTCCCGGACCGGATGGCCGCCCTCAGGACTTTGCCGAAGTGACCGCGCCCCATCCACAATCCCCAGAGAACGAACATCACGAGGCATCCGAGGCATTGCCACGCGACCGTATTCGAACCCCAGTCGCTCCACGGCTCGAAGCCGGCGTTCATCCCACCCGAGAAACCGACCCGCCTACCGATGCCCACCTCGAGGCCGACCAGTATGCGACCGAGCCAGAACCCACGCAGAACCGACAGAGGCGCGAAGTAGCCCAGGCCGATCGTGAAGAAGTCGATCTTGGTGTAGGGGTTCGGGTAGTACTTGAGCGCAAGCCCCGTCTCGGCTTGGGTGAAGGCTATGTGCGGAAACAGCGGGAAGAACCAGTTGACCATGTTCCA
>CAZSJP010000212.1:0-7470 GCA_964606675.1 uncultured bacterium | reverse complement strand
CCACGAACATCGACGGCTCATCGCAGCTGGTACGGCTCGAGGTGAAGAACAACAATCTGATCGGCGGCGGCTCGGTCGTTGTCGTCACGCTCAATACGGCGACAAACCCGTCCACCGCCAAGGGCAGCTATCAGATCAGCATCTACACTACGACCGACGCGGTCCCGGCTCTCTCGCCGCATTTCTCCGTTACGACCGCGACGGCGTTGGCAAGCGTCACGGCAACGCCGACACCGACAACCGCCAACACGATTGCCGCTTACACATTCTCGATAACGACCGCATCGAACGCCGTACACACGGCGGATGTCGATACGTTCACTGTGACCTTCCCGGCGACGTCGACCGTGCCATCCGTGATACCTGCGAATCATGTGCTGGTGGGCGGCGCCGAGGTGTCGGCCGTGACGATCAGCGGCCTGACGGCCGTGCTGGCCATACCCGCGCTCGGTTTCAGCGCAAGCACCGCTATCTCGATCGAGGTCAGCAGCGAAGCAGGCGTCCGCAACCCAACCGCCACGGGGTCGCAGAGCTGGACGCTGTCTACGAACGTGCAGCCGACGGGAGCCAACGCGAGCGCTACGATCAGCGCGATCACCAACGTCAGCCCCGCCAACGTGACGCCGGCGCATCCATCGGCAGGGGCGGCCGCTCAGTACGAGATCGAGTTCACGATGGGCGGCACGGGCCTTTCCGGGGGCGAGGACATCGTCGTCGCCTTCCCCGAGGGCACGACTGTGCCATCGTCGATGGACATAGCGCACATCACCGTGTACGAGGCTGGCGTCAGCCAGACGGTCACGTCGGCCACGATGAACGTGCAGGCCCGCGAGGTGACGATCACGATGACCGACGCGATAGCCGCCGGCGCTGCTACCGAGATCATATTCGCGTCTGTCGCAGGCCTTCGGAATCCAGTCACGCCGGGGTCGGCATACACGCTTTACCTGGGGGCAACGAACAACGGCACCACCGAGTCCAACGTCTACGAGATAACTTCGAGCCCCGTCTCAGCGGCCATCGTGCCGCCCGTTCCCAGCACGCAGAACGCGGCCGCGGCGTACACGGTTGACTTCAGCGTGGGGGGCGGCGGCGCACTTACAGCCGGCTCGAACACGATCGCGGTGACATTCCCGACCGGCACAACGCTCCCATCGTTCATCGCAGCCAGCGACGTGACGGTCAACGGCACGCACCTTACGAGCCCGCCGTCGATCAGCGGCCTCGTGGTGACCCTGACTACGCCGGTGAGCGTCCCACGGGACGGCCCGGTGTCCGTCGTGTTCAGCGAGACCGCGGGTATTGTGAACCCAAGCGTTGTTAGCACCGGCTACACCGTGAGGGTATTCACGAGCGTCGAGCCGACGGTGGTGACGTCGCTCGCCTACGCCGTAAGCCGCGGTTCGGACGTGTCCGCCGTGTCGGTCGACCTTAGCACCGCCACGCTCTGCACTGCGGCCAACTACACGGTGTCGTTCACCACCGGCACCGGCGGAGTTGCCACGGGCGACACGCTGTTCGCGGTGTTCCCAAGCGGAACTACAGTGCCGGCAAGCATACTCGACACCAACGTGCTCATCAGCGGCGCGCAGGCAGATACCGTCATCACGTACCCGAGCACGCACATGGTGGTGGCCAAATACAGTGGCGCCGGCATCAGTGCCGATACGGCGGCGACGCTTGCGATCAACGGCACCTCGATCACGAACCCGACCAGCACCAGCAGCAACTATACCATGACCTTGCGCGTGGATTCGCTCGCCTCGGCGGTGACGTCTCGGAAATACAAAGTAACTACGACGGACACGCTGACGAACGTTAGTGCCGCTCCGGTCGTCTCCACCGCGGCGGCTATCGCTGCGTACTCTGTGTCCGCTACGACCAGCTCCGATGGCGCGCTGGCTGTCGGCGACAGCGTCTACCTCGTCTTCCCGAGCGGCACGACCGTGCCCACGACGATGGCGTCGGCCGACGTGTCTATCGACGGCATCGCGTGCACCGTCGCGCCGACGGTGTACGGAGACACGGTTCGCGTGGCCACTCCGGTGGCCGTCGACACGTCGGCAACGTTGATGCTGGAGTTCAACGAGGCCGTCGGAATCAAGAACCCCAGCGCGCTTGGTACGAAGACCGCCTATGTCTGGACGAACCTGCAGCCGACGCCGACGGCGTCGGTCAGCTACACGATCTCGCTGTCAGCGAACGTTTCCGCGGCGACTGTCACATCGACGCCGCCAACCGTCAACACCGTGGCGCACTACCTGCTGGAGTTCTCACTGGGTGGCTCGGTCGACATGGTTTCGTCCGACCTGTTCACGCTGACGTTCCCCCAGGGAACGACGGTGCCCTCAGGTATCGACGAAGCAGCCGTTTCGGTGACCGACGATGGGGTACTTATCGCGGAGCACAGCGTCGACCCGGTGGTGACCGACCCATCGGCGCGCACCGTAACCATCAAGATCGACGCGACCATCGGGGCATCATCGATCATGACGATATCGTTCACTACCGCCGCGGGTATCAAGAATCCGCCGACCGCAGGTATCGGGTTCACGCTGGACGTGGCGGCGTCGAGCAACGGAAACCACGTGTCGGACGTGTACTCCATAGAGGCCAGTGGCGTGACGGCGGCCGTCGTGACGCCATCGCCGACCACCGAGAACGCGGCGGCGGCATACGCAATCGACTTCACCACGGGCGCGGGCGGCGCGCTAACGTCCGGAAGCCATACCATCACCGTCACGTTCCCGAGCGGGACAACGGTGCCGTCAACTATGATAGCCAACACAGTCACCCTGAACGGGACGGAGTTGGGTGCATCGCCGTCGTGCGACCCGACGGCTCGGACGGTGCAACTCACCGTGCCGGTGGGCGTTTCGGCCTCCGCTGCGGCGTCGATCCTCTTCTCGGTAGATGCCGGCCTGGTGAACCCAGGTGACGGAACGAACTACACGGTCCAGGTCAGGACGACTCCCGAACCATCGAACGTCGAGTCCGGCACCTATTCTGTCACCTCGGGCTCGGCCGTCGGGGGCGTGACGGTCGCACTGACGAACTCGTCGGTGGACAGCAACTCGTCGTACACGATCTCCTTCACCACGGGTACCGGCGGCATCCCGTCGGGCGACACGCTGTTCGTCGTCTTCCCCAACGGTGGCACGACGATTCCGGCATCCATCGCCACGAGCAACGTGCTTCTCAACGGTGTGCAGGCCAACGCCGTCGGGACCCACCCCAGCGCCCGCATGGTCAAGGTCGAATACGTGGGTACTGCCATCGGAGCGACGACCGCGACCACGCTGCAGATAAACGGCGACGTCGTTACCAACGCGGCAAGCTCCAGCAGCAACAACACGCTCAACATCCGTGTCGACACGCTTGCAACGCCCGTAACATCGGCGCCCTACACCATCACGGCGCCGCTCTCGGAGACGCTGGCGGCGGCGACGGTGGTACCGTCGCCCGCGACCGCGAACGCAAGCGCGTCCTACTCGATCTCAGCGACGACTGGCTCCCATGGCGCGCTGTCCGCTGGCGATACCGTCACAGTCGTGTTCCCGACCGGCACGACCGTTCCGGCCACCATACCGGCTTCCTCCGTGACCGTCAACGGCACAGCGTGTTCGGTGGCGCCCATCGTCAGCTCCGCCACGGTCAGCGTCATCACAGCGGCAGCCGTGGACACCTCGGCAAGCGTGACCATTGCATTCAGTGGCGACGCCGGCCTCGCCAATCCAGCGGCAGGAACTCATACTCTCGACTCTGTCTACACGACGATCCAGACAGTCGGCAACAAGTCGAACGCGTATGCGATCACAGCGGGCACCAAGGTGTCGTCGGCGAGCGTGACGGTCAGCCCGTCGACCATAAGCGCGGGCGCTCAGTACACGTTCCAGTTCGCGATCGGCAATTCGGGGAATCTAGTCGTCGGCGTCGATACGATCAGCGTCGTGTTTCCGTCCGGAACGACGGTGCCAGGTGCGATCTCGAAGTCTTACGTCACTGCGAACGGCGTCAACGCCAATGCGGTATTCATCTCCGGCGACACTGTCAACGTGCGGGTCGGCTCCACCATAGACACGAGTTCCACAGTGACGCTCGTTCTCAAGTCCGCCGCAGGCATTCTCAACTCGTCTTCGACCGGCAATTACATCGGTAGCCTATTCACAAGCCAGGAGCCGACGCCGGTCCTCTCGCAGGTCTACACGATAGACCCGAGCACCGTGGGGTCGGTATCGGCCTCGCCGAGCAACCAGCTCACGGGCCAGTCGGCCGCGTATGCCATCGACCTGAGTACCGGCAGCGGAGGCGCACTTAGCGCGGGCTCCGGGACGATCGTCATTACGTTCCCGAACGGCACGACGATCGGCAGCGCAGTGGCAAGGACATCCACCGGTTCGCCCGATATCACGGTCAACGGTACCTCAGCGGCGACCGTGACCGTGCTGGGCCAGACCGTCACGATCACTGCTCCGGCGGCGATTCCGGCCGATACGGCGGTGTCAGTCGTCTTCGCGAGCGGCGCCAATATGCTCACGAACCCGTCTACGGCGAGCAATACGTACCAGGTCAGCGCCAAGACGAGCGTCGAGACGACGCCGGTATCGTCCACCACCTACGCCGTGACCGCGAGCACGACGGTGAGTCAGGTGCGCGTGTTGCTCAGCGACAAGAGAGATGGGCGGCCGTCCAACTACACGTTCTCGATGCGGCTTGGGGCAGCCGGCGCAATGTCTCACGCATCGTCCGACAGCATCGACATGTTCACGCCGTCGGGAACGACGTTCCAGAGCCTGCTGGCGAGCCACGTAACCATACGGCGAAACACGGACACCCCGGCGAATCCTGCCGGCCCACCCGTGGTGACAGGCACTCGCCTGAGGGTCCCGCTGCCAACAGCGAGTACGTTCTCCAACAACGACTCGGTCAGCGTGGTAATAGGTGGTTCGAGAATCACGAACCCGTTCACGACAGGGAGCAACAAGACCGCATCGATCCTCACGACCCAGGAGACCGACCCAGTAAGCTCCGATCAGTTCACTATCATCTCGGACTCGACAGCGCCAACGACCGCTACCGTGATCGTGATACCGGACACCGTGGCAGCGCCTACTCCATCGTATACGCTGCGGTTCAAGACGGGACGAAAAGGTAGGCTGCGCCGCGGCGATCGCGTGCGCGTCAGGTTCCCGACCGGAACGACGGTGCCGAGCACCATGAGCAGGCTGAAGCTGCGAATCAACGGACAGGAGCCGGAAGACGAACCGAACTCGGACGATGTCGAGAAGACTGTCGCCGTTCCGGTACCGGTCGCCGTAGACACATCTGAACTGGTCGAGTTGAGCTTCCTGAGCGGCTCGGGCCTGCAGAACCCCTCGACGCCGAGCTTCAAGACGCTGATGGTCTCGTCGGACATCGAGACCACCGCCGTCGCGTCCAGCCCCTACGGGATCTCGAACGCCGAGCAGAGCGGCAGCCTCGTCGTTTCCGCCGGCGATGCGACGATTTCCGACCAGCGCGTCCGAGTCGGTACCGACTCCGTTGTCGTGCAGCAGATCAAACTTGTCGCCTCGTCGTTCGAGAACCTCGACGTAACGGAGTTCAAGGTCACCGCGAACGGCACGGGCGACGACCAGAACGGAGTCGACTCGGTTCGCGTGTATCTCGACGCAGACAACAGCGGCAGCCTGAACGGCGACTCTCAACTCGGCAGCGGGGCGTTCGCAAGCGACAACGCCAGCGTGACCATGGCCATCAGCACGACCGTCCCCGCGGGCGCCACACGCAATTGGCTCGTGGTATACGACATGAGCGATGGAGGGTTCGGCGGCAAGACCTTCTATCCGTCGATATTGGACGACGACACGTATCTGACGGTGACAGGAGCGACGTCGTCCAGCCCGATTACCGGAGACAGCCTGACCGTCACGGCCGCGCCCGTCAACGGCGCAACCGTGACCCTCGCCGATGCCGAGGTAACCGTCAGCGCCACGGACGTATCGCCCACCGGCACCTCGCCGGGAATAGAGAACGTCCAGATGCTCAAGCTCACTTTCGTGACGGATTCGTCGAGCGCGACGCTGCAGTCCATCAAGATCGACAACAACAGGACGCAGGTGGGACTTACGACGCGGCCGACGTCGACTCGGTGAAGATCTACCTCGACACGGGCGACGGGTTGTTCTCAAGCTCATCCGATACGTACCTCGGCCGTGAGTCCGTGACGGGATTGTCAGGCGGCTCGGCCACGGTGACACTGTCGTCGGCTCAGACCGTCGGCATTACCGCGTCGAACTACTTCGTCGCTTATGACATCGCGAGCGGCGCGAGCCCACTGCGCGGCATCGGTGCACAGTTGGACAACACGAGCTACGTAACGGTTGCGAACCCCGCCACCGTCGTTTTTGCTGCGACGCCGCTTGAGACAACGTCGGAGACGGCCCTTCCGGTCGAGCTGACTGCGTTCACGGCGAGTCCCGATGCCTTGGGCGTGCGCGTCGAATGGGGCACGCAGTCGGAAGTGGGGAACGCTGCGTGGCGATTGCTCAGGCTCGGCCTCGAAGCGCCGGAGGACACGACGGCACTGGCGAAGGCCACCAGGTCTCACGGTACGGCGGCACGCGGCCCTGGCCTGGCGTCGGCCACCGACGTTGCCTTCGTCAGAGGGCAGGGCAACAAGGCTACCGCGACCCAGTACAGCTACCATGACGCGTCCGGAGCACCGGGCGTGACGTACGCGTACTACCTCGTCGACGTCGACTACTACGGG
Source organism: uncultured bacterium (assembly GCA_964606675.1). Classification (GTDB taxonomy): domain Bacteria; phylum Latescibacterota; class MWCZ01; order MWCZ01; family MWCZ01; genus CAZSJP01. Next base: position 701 of record CAZSJP010000212.1, on the reverse strand, counting down.
CAGGAGTCGGTTCACGGCCCAATCTTCGCGACGCCGGGCGTACCGTCTGTCTTCCGAGTCAGGCAGAACTACCCCAATCCTTTCAACCCATCGACAGTGATCGGTATCGACCTGCCTGAGAAGAGACACGTCCGCCTCGTCGTGTACAACACGGTCGGACAGGTCGTTGCGATCCTGCAAGATGGCGAGATGGCCGCCGGCTACCACAGCGTCGACTGGAATGGCCTCGACGATGGCGGGAGAGCCGCCGGCAGCGGCACCTACGTCTATATGCTGCGCGCGGTGGACCAGAGCAAAAACGACGCTTTGGTAAGAACGAGGACGATGACCCTGGTGAAATAAGGGAGTCCAGTACGCGTTCGGGAGATCCGGAAGACGGCTCGCAGTGCTTAACGGCTGCGAGCCGTTCTCATTTGGAGGCCGGTTCGCATCGAGCGAGTAGCGCGCGCTCAGCCCCACAATCGACGGTTTCGGCCGGTCCAGACGGTTGCGATACGCACCAGTCAGTATTTCCTTGATTGGGTAGAAGGCATCTGCGTCAACGTCCGCGAGCGGGTGTAGACGACCAGATCCGCGGCCAAGCCCTGCGCCGGTGGGGCCCCGTGCATCCAGGAGCAACTCGGGACCGGCCAGCCGCAACCCCAGGCAAGCGCGACTCACATTGGGAAAGGATCGGCACGATCATGGAATCAGACAGCAGG
>CAZSJP010000211.1:0-7474 GCA_964606675.1 uncultured bacterium | reverse complement strand
GTAACGCCGGTCCCGGTGATCTCACCGACAGTCACGACCACCGCGACGCCCTCTCGAACGCCGGTCCCGGAGAACTCACCGACAGCCACGCCCCCTCCCACGCCCACCCCCACGCCCCCGCCGCCCCCTGCGGCGACCCCGGCGGGCGCCACGCGCACGAAGCCGATCCCGCAGTTCCGGAGGAGCTGCCACCGTCCGCGGTTGCCGCCTGCGGCGGCGATGCGGACGAGGCGCGGTGTTACAGTGCGCCCACTATCTTCCGTAGCGCAATCAGGCCTTCCGACTCGGCCGCGCCGGCCGCACGCACCAGCTCCGCCGCATCGGCGCTGGGCGCAGGCTCATCTTCCTTGTCATCGTGAAAGAACGGGTGCAAGTCGTGGGCAGATTTGAGCTTGTCGGCCACGACTGAGTAGTGCCCGATGGCCTCATCGAACGCGCCGTCGGCCTTACCGGCGAGACGGTCTTTCGCCTCCCGCAAGAACCCCACCGCCTCGGTGCGGTTCTGCGACCACACCGCGACGTTGTACCGGTGCCCGAATCCCACCGGGCTGGCGTCGAGAGCGGCCGCCCATGCTTCGTACGCCGCCGCGCCGGTGGAGTAGCCGGGATTTACCCAGCCCTTCGGGTCGTCGGCGTGTTTCAGCGCGAAGGAGAGTGCGGCCTTGACGACCTCGTCGTCGGGCGCCGGGTCGCGCAGTTGGACCGAATACAGCTCCAGAACGCCTATGTCCGACACGCCAAGCTCGCGCCAGGGCTTCGGTCCGTCGCCATCGTCGCAGGCCGGACCGGTGAAGTAGTATCCCTCGTCGTCGTAGCCGCAGATCAAGTAGTACTCGGGCACTTTCAGCTCCCAGCCGTAGCACGGTACGCCATCGTCCAGGCACCGGCGGGCGTAGGTCCAGAGCGCCTCCTGTTTTGCTGCGAAATCGGGCTTGCTCTTGTCGGTGCAATCGCCGCCGACGTAGTAGCCGAGGTTCGGCGCGAGCTTGAAGAGCATCTCCGTGTGCCACGCGGTGGGCCCGCTGGGGCATATCTCGTCGTGCATGTTGATGATGAATGCGTGGCCCGTGCCGCCGAAGAGCCAGGCGCGAGTAATGTCCGAACCAAGGTACTTGAGGCACCCGTTCACGCACCCCAGGTGGCTTGTCCACGAATACTCCCAGCGCAGACCTTCGAGTTTCTTCGTCATAGCTCTTCTCCTTGTGACCGGTGCATATTCGGTCATCGCCTGCCTCATGTACCTGCGCGAATCGTGCAGACGACGTTTCACCGTTCCCTGCGGTACGCCCAGCATCGACGCGACTTCCCTGACGGAGTACCCGCCCATGTAGTAGAGCGTTGCGCTTGTCCGGTTGGCCGGCGGAAGTGATCGCAACGCGGCGAGAATCGCGTCGCGCAGCTCGTTCTTCTCTGCCGGATGAGCGGTGCTGCATGCGGCTGAGGACTGGACCTCCGCCTCGTGGATCCCCGTCGTCGCCAGCTTTGCGCGACGCAGCCTGCTGCTACACGCGGAGGCCGTTATCCGGCGGAGCCAGGCCGGGAAGCTCTCAAGGTCCTTCAGATCGCCGAGCTTGCGGTAGGCCGTCACGAATGCTTCCTGAGCGGCGTCCTCGGCGTCAGGCAGGTTACCCAGCCGCGACAGCGCCCACCCCACGACCGCACTCTGGAAGCGCACGACGACCTCGCCGAACGCTTCGGTCTCGCCGTCGAGCGTTCGTTTCAGCAGGGCGGTGAGTTCCGGCACGCGCGTTCCCCTGGTGTCCCCTCTCGATGGGAGGGCGCGGTTGGGTTGCGGTGCGATGTTCGCTTGCGTCTCATTGAGTATAGAGGCGGAGCGCAGTGGGAAGGTTCACCGGCGTCCGCTTACGGCGCCATGGGCGCCGACGCGGACGGTGCGAGTTTCCTTCGGAAACTCGCCGTCTCGCGCACGACCATCTGTTCGCGACCCCACAGGCGGACAAGCCGAGTGTCGGCGCCGCCAATCGGGCGCGATTCCCCACGCGAAGACGAATCGCACCCAGTGTCTGCCAAGCACGCTGTCATTCCGAGCGGCGCGAGGAATCTCATTCATGTCGTGCGGTCCAAGTATGCACCCGGAGATTCCGCAGGAATCTCCCAACGTCCGCGGTAGCCGCCCAAGGCGGCGAAGCGGACGACGCGTCAGCGCACGACTCCTCACGCATATTCCTCCGCCACCTTGACCGCCAAGTCGCACCATTCCCATATGCGACGCGGATCGTTGCGGCAGGTGCTGACGTCCTTCACGATCAACTCGACCTGGCAGCCACGCGTCCGGTCGAGCACGCTGCGCAACTCCTCGCGCGCCGCGTCGGGGTTCCACTCGTCCCACGCGAAGATGGCAGGATTAGGTTTGTACGAGAACACATAGTCGCCGCCGAGCCGCTCGGCAGCTTTGTCGACGTCGACCCAGGTACTCATCGAGATGCGATGCAAGCGCGGCACTCGCTTCAGTATCTCCATCTTGTTGTGCAGAGGCTCGCAGCAGCCGTAGCAGTTCAGGCCGAAACGCTCCAGCCAGCGCATCTCGTGCTTGAGGCAAAACTCCCAATGCATGTCGGGCGAGACCTCCGAGAATATCTGGCCGGTCGACGTGCCCCACTGATCGATCGGCCGCACGTGTTCGGCGTCGAATCCCTCGGATGGCAGTTCGTCGGTGATGCCGAGACCGCCCGAGCCGACGCGGTGGTTACCGTCGGTGACGTCCAGCAATCCCTCGGCCTCGAACTGGTCGAGGCGGGACAGGAGCGCGTCCATCATGCGGGTGATGCCGGCCGTGACCAACTCGGGTCGGTCGATCATGTCGACCATCAGCTCCTCGATACCCCACCAGCGGATGAGCACGTCCCACGGCGCACCCCAGATGTGAACGATGCCGTGCTTCTCAACCGGTATGATGTCTCCGATCAGCTCGGACACACGCGCGTAGTTCCGGTCGGTGGCGTCCCAGTCGGGGGTGATCTCGGGCATGCAGATTCGCTCGACGTCTTCCTCAGTCTTCATGATGGGCGTGTAGTCCGCCGACCCCTGGCCCGCGATGCCCGGCCGCGTGCGCACCTCGCCCTGGTCGATGCCGTAGCCGGCATCGTGATGCACGAGGCTGACGGCAAAGAAGCCGTCGATGACACGGTCGGCGGCCATGTGCTCCCACAGATAGATCGTGCGACGCAAGTTGTCCTCGACACCGCGGCAGAACATGTCCTGCGAGACCGACGTCAGTTCCTCGCACTGCATCTCCGGCCACGGCTCCTCGTTGATCCATACCATCGGACGGTCTTGCGAGAGGCGGTTGTGCCGAATCCACATGTCGCGCTTTTCGGCCTGGACGGGCAGCGAGGCGATCTCCATCACTCGGGCTGCCAATTTGCGGACGATGGCGCGGTCTTCTTCTGGGAAGCTCATGATCGGGTTCCTTCTGGTGCGTCTATGTGTCCTGGCTGGCAAGCATCGCCGCGTCGAGAATGGTTGGCAGGACGTCAGCGCTCTTGCACAACGCCTGTATTCCGTCGAGTGCAAGGCAGTAGTAGGCCTCGTCCGCCAGCAACGGACCTGATAGTTGGAGCGGGAACGCGAGCTGCCGAAGCCACCTGGCCACACGGTTGTCGATGGGGATCTCGTGCTGCGCCAGACCGAGTTGCTGGAGCAGATTCCTCGATTGCTTCGCCCCGAACCCGCCGAATCGCGACACCCATTGCGCCACGACTCGTTCTTTGTCGCGCGTTACCCCAGGGGGCGCAAGGCTGTGGAGCCGCCGAAGAAGCTGATCCCAAAGCCCCGTCTCCAGGTCCGCGAGGTTCTTCGCGAGGTGCCCCGAGATCGTGGGGGCCCGTCGGACGCCTCCGAACGTCGTGAGGATCTCCTCGGCTTCGACGCGCAGATCGTCCGACCGGCGACATAGCTCGTACCGGAGCGGGAACGGCACCGAATCGCCGAACTGAGCGATCTGTGAACCCTCGCCGGTCCGCTGCTGAGTCGACAGCAGGCACATCACCATTCGGTGCCAGGCCTCCTCCTTCGTGAAGGACCTGTCACGGGTTCTGACATTCCTGTGAATCCGATCTAGCACCAGCGCATCGTCCTTGTAGCGTGCAAGCAGAGCTCTCACCCGCACGACGTCGGGGCCGGTGATCTTCCATACGAGTTTCATCGTCGTTACTCCACACCGATGCGATACAGCATCGCATCGGCGGTCCAATCGATGGCGCCGTCGCGACGGAAATCGCGTGCGAACAGTCTGGTCATGTGAAGCAGCAGGTCGCCTGTCTCCCGGTCTTGCCGGCCGTAGAAGTTAGACAACGTTAGATGAGGGCTTTCGTCAGGCTTGCGGTCGTCGATTGTCGTCACGGTATCGCGCAGGAAGAGACCGGTATCGCGGCCTACTTCGCCGAGGACTATCGGATAGCGAGGGCTGTTGCCGGATGGGTTCTCATCACACATGTTGCCCATCCAGAATAGCCGACCGTCGGACCATGGGATGAGCTGCGACGTCGAGCTTGGTGAGAAGAACGCCGTGCCGTCGGTAAACGTCCACGGCTCCGGCGTCGTCCATGTCATCCCGCCATCCGACGAACGCGCGAGCCACCTGTTGCCTGGCAGATCGGGCCGCGCGTCGTTGCTGCCTCGCATGACCATGATGAGCGAACCGTCCGCAAGCTCGGCGATGGTCGGCTCGATCATGCCCCGTGTCGATCGGTCCGGGTCGCCCACGATGCGTTCGGAAGCCGTCCATCGAATGCGACAATCGTCCGACCATCGGCCTATGAGGAGCATGCAGTCGGTATACGTGTACCCGGCGCCCGGATTCGCGTAGTGGCCGTCCGGGCCGGCGGGCGAGCTTTGCACCGGCACGAGGATCGCGCCGTCGGAGCGCGTCAGGGGGCGCTGGCCGAGGTCGCCCATCATCGCGCAATTCTTACCGACCGAGACTCCGGGCAGATGGTGCACCTCGTCGAACTCGTCTCCTTCGTGGACGATCTGTTCGTCGACGACGCGTGTCAGACCGCCGTCTTCAGAAACGGTATAGTGCAACTTCCACTGTCGCATGCCTTCGAGCGGGTCGTCGGTTGGCAACACGCCCTCCGCGCGGATCGTGACGTAGCGGCCGGTGGCCGGGTCGACGTAGCCACCTCCGTTGTGCCGGCGTCCGGTGCCACCCGGGTGCTCGAACGATGCCGGCAGTTCCGTGCTCTCGCTCCACGTCCGGCCGTTGTCGTCCGAGAGGCGCATGAACGACGCGTCGCACGTGTCGCTGCGGCTCTCGTGGCCGTGGATGCTCATGAGCCGGTCCGAATCGAGCGAAGTGTAGTAGCTCGAACCGTGTGTGGCGACCCCCTCACGGGGCGACGGCACGAAGACTTCGCACGAGATCACGGTTGCTTTCACAGACTATCCTCCGGACCCCCGGATTACGGCCGGCAGACCGACCAGGTCGTCGCAGTAACGCACGGCGTCCGGGTGGTGGCGTCGGACGAGCACGTGGGCGATTCCCACTGCGTTGGCGATGCCTACGTCGGCCTTCATGCTGTCGCCGATCATCCACATCTTCTCCGCGCCGCTGTACTTCTCGAGAACCGGACGGATGGCGCGCGGGTCGGGCTTCTCGTAACCCGTCGTCGCCGAGTTGATTATGTGTGCGAAGCGGGCGTCGATACCCAACCCGCGGACGATGTCGACCAGCTCGGGCGCGTGGTTGGACAGCATCGCGTGCGTCCAGCCGTAGGAGGACAGCACATCCAGGGCCGGTACCGCATCGTCGAACAACCGCCATTGGTCGGCGTTCGGGTAATGGGTTCGCACGAGTTTCGCCAAAGACTGCGCGTCATCCAACCCGGCGGCGACAAAAGCGCGCTCGAACACTGGATCGAGAGCGTTCCACCACTTCTCGGCCGTGCCCAAATGCGTGTGCGGCACGCCGGGTGTGTGCCAAGGGAATCCGGCGAGCAGACGCGGACGAATCTCCTCGGCGCTCACTTCGCTCTCGGGGTGCTCGCCGCGGATTACCTCCAGCAGCGTTCCGGTCCATCCGCCCTCACGGTAGGCCAGCGTGCCGTCGAAATCCCAGATGAGGAGCTTCATCGCCGGCCTTCCACAGCCCAATGCCACTCGATCAGATCGTCGCTCCACGCCATCCCGAGGCTCGCCTCGCCGTGGGTCTCCTGACGACGGCCGCCCTCCACGGTCGATCCGTGGAGGAACATGATCGCCTTGCCGACACCCGGTTCGCGTCGCAGGTCGAGCACGTGCCCCGCCGTTATGCGCCCTTCGGCCCACGGCCACGATTCCTGCCCGAGCGTGAGCGTGCCGGCATCGCGCCAGTTCGTGAGATTGGGCGAGCGCTTCACGCCGATACCGTTTCGTGGCGAATGGAAAAGCACGTACTCGTCGCCGTCGACGATGACGCATGCGTTCTCGCCGCCCTCGACCTTCCCGACGTACTCCCACGTGTGGAAGTCGCGCGTGGTCGACATGCTCACGCCGTACTGCTTGTAGAAGCACCACCAAACGCCCGGATCGTCCTTGTCGCGGATCAGGTATGGGTCGATCATGCGACCCATGTCCTCGGTCGCGACGTCGGGTCCCTTCACGCGGATGATCTCAGGATCGCTCCAGGTCTCCAGGTCGGCGCTGGACATCGTGAAGATTCGAGCGTCCGCCGTAGCACGACTTTCGTCGTTCGGAGTGGGGTACGTCTGCAGGCACAAGAGCCATCGGTCTTCGTAGCGGACGACGTTGCCGGGGCTGGAGTAGTTGAGCCGTTTGTCCTCGTCCGTCAGCACGCGCGGCTCGGTCCACTCGACGAGATCGGTGCTCGTCGTGACGGCCAGATGCCAGTGGCACGTGCCGTCGGGCGTTCGGTGGACGAGAGTGTGGAACACGCGGAAGACGCCGTTGTAGTAGTGCGCCGCCGGGTCGCGGTAGGCAACGATGCTGTCGCCCTGAAGGACGACAGGTCCTCGTGCGCCGGCCCAGTCGATGGTGGGTGCTCTCTCGTTCATCCGACTCGCCTGTTTGCCGCCCGTACATCCGCACGCTACCGCACCGGCGACAATGCCGATCGTCAGCGCCATAGACGGTGTCATCTTCCGGTTTCTCTCACGTCGCGCGACCACGTGCCGCCCTCCGGCAGGTTGTGGTTGGCCCCGCCCTACAATAGTCTAATGATGCGCACTCGCCCGAACCGACCCTCGTCAGAGGCGTCTGGCGACCAGATAGGCGGCCAAGTTCACGGCAATCGACCGGTTCGACGGGCCGTGACCAACCCGACCAGGGAGGTAACATGACTCGAATACTTCGACGGGGCATCTTCGGTCTCGCGCTCGTCTGCGGGTGGCCGGCGGCGTTCTCGGGCTGCGGCGACAACGGCGATTTCGACACATGGGACCTGCCCGTATTCGGTGGCGAGGCCGTGACGCTAGGACTGGACTCAATCCTCGCGCGCGATACACTCCGTGTGCTG
>CAZSJP010000210.1:0-7478 GCA_964606675.1 uncultured bacterium | reverse complement strand
TGGCTGCCATGGGATGGATCCTTTCGTGAGAACGTGGCCGCAGACGCCGGGTAATGTACGGCGAGCGCGAGAGCCGTCGCAACGAGGCGCTCGCGGTGGGTTGGGGAGTCGCTGTGCTCGGACCTACAATGTGCGCGATGGTACGTTGGTCGGATGGCTCAACCGGAGGCGATGACGGTGGCGAAGAGCGATTGTAGGTTGCCGGTGCTCGACATGTCGGCAGCGGAGCTCGGATGGATGCAGCGCGAGTCGTTCTATGACGGTGCGGCCCTTGGTTGGCTCGACGGCTGGGATCTCCCGTATCAGATGCACCCGAAGTGGGCCAGGGGGTCGGGGCTGCGCATCGTCGACACGCCTCATGGCCGCGTGCTGGAGCTGGCGTGGAAGAGAGACCAAGCCATTGTCTCGCGCGAGCGGATGCCCGGCGAGATGACGATCCGGGCCGATCTGCGCCACTTCATCCACGGCGCGACTCCGAGCGGCGACGATGAGTATCAGATCACGGCTAGAACGGGCATCGTCATCAGACTGCAGGACATACGCAGATACTACCTCTTCTGCCTTGAGAGCAAGGACCGCGTCGTGCTCTACAGGCGAGAAGACGACGACTACACCGAACTGGCCGAGTCTCGTCTCGCGTTCGATCGCAATGCTTTCCATCGCCTCGAAGTGCGCATAGCGGGCTCGCGAATACGGGCCTCGGTCGACGGCGAATGCGTGCTTGAGGCCGCGGACACGGCCTACCCGAGCGGGAAGGCGGGCGTGCACCTGAACAGCTTGAGTCAGGTGCTTCGTACCGAGTGCATCGCCGACGACTCCTCATGCGCCGCGCATATGGCCCTGATGGATCGCGAGGAACGTCAGCTTGCGAGGTTACGGGACGAGTACCCCCAACCGGCTCTCGAACGAGTTGTCTCGCTGCCCGAGCCGTTCGAGGCCGGCGCCACAGTCGCGGCGAACCTGCGAGGAGAAGGCAGGCGCGACGTCGTCTGGGCCGAGCCGCTGAAGGCCGAAGGGAGACCGGTCGGGCTGGTCGCGGTGACCCTTGAGGGCGAGGTGCTCTGGCACGCTGCGGACGAGTTGGCCGAGGACCAGAGCGCGTTCGAGCGCCCGGTCCGTGTGTGGGACATGAACGGCGACGGGATCGACGATCTGGTGTGCCTGGAGAAGGACGTATTGCGCATCAGGTCCGGCAGGACCGGCGAGCTTACGGCCGAAGCGCCTCTGCCGGAGGCCACTCCGTACCTCCGCGGTGCGCACGGACGGGCCGCGATACAGGGAATGGGTCTCTCGGTCGCCCAACTGCGGCCGCCGCCTGCGCCCCCGGACGTCTTTCTGCTCGATGGCGACCCCGGCGGCGGCTACACCATCTGGGCGCTGGACGAGAACTTGAGCGTGCGATGGTCGTACACCACCGAGCAGCCTCTCTTCGGCCACTACGCGACGTTCTGCGACGTCGATGGCGACGGACGCGAAGAGATCGCCGTCGGCTACTGCATGTTCGACGGCGACGGGCAATTGCTGTGGAAGGTGCCTGGTTGCGAGTCATTCGACGTGTTCTCGTACGCGCGGCACGTGGACAATCTAGTCCTCGGCTTCTTCAGCGACGCCGAACCCGATAGGCCGCTGGTCGGCATGGCCTGCGGCGGAGAAGGTTTCGTGCTTGCGGACGGCCGCACGGGCGAAGTGCTGTCGAGAACTCGCCTGGGCCACGCTCAGGGCATCAAGTGCGCGCGGTTTCGCAAAGACGTGCCCGGGTGTCAGTTTCTCGTCGGCACCAGGTGGGGCAATTACGGCATACTGGCGTTCATCTCGTCCGACGGCCAGGTGCTGCATCGTTTCCAGCCGGACTACGTGGGCCAGGGAGGCGCGAGCATCAACTGGCGCGGCGATGGAGAGGAACTGCTCACGCAGACCAGTTCGGCGAGATCGCTCGGCCTGTACGACTCACGGGGGCGGCAGGTCGTAACGTTCGGCGATGAAGCGTCCCGGTTGTGGGGAAAGCCGGGCATGACGGTCGACGTCGTCGGAGACCCGCGCGACGAGATCCTGATCGTTGACGGTCGGGACATTCGTGTCTACACGCAAGACAGGTCGTTCGAAGGCCCGGAAGTCTACTCTCCGGTCAGGCCACTGGCGGGGAGGACCGCCAGCGGCTTCGTGTCGCTGGAGCCGCGGCCGTCACGGTTGGGGTGATCTCTCGGGTGGTGCCGCGTAGCCGACAAGCTCGAAGCGGAACCGCAGTAGATCGTCGACCCGAATGAGCCCGCCCAGAAACTCAGCGGGCACCATCCCGTAGTCGCTGTGCAACAGCGCGAACTCTCCGCGAAAGCGCACAACGTCGCCCTCACGGTGCTGAGCGACGGACAGCGGGATCGATCGGGTTACACCGTGGAGCGTCAGGTTGCTGCGCATGTTCACGACGTGCGCCCCAGCACTGTCGGGGCGATCCCTCCATGCCGATTCGAACTCGACAGTAGGGAAGCGCGACGTCTCCATCACCGTGCCTCGCATCGTGGTGAGTATCGTCTCTCGCCGTTCTTCGTCCGCCGTGTCGAGCACCTCGAGCGAATCCGCTTGGATGGTGACGTTCATGCGGGAGGAGTCGCTCGGATCGGCAGCCAGAGTCACTCGTCCGCCGAAGCTCGTGAACGCGATCCGATTGCCGCCGACCGCCACGCTCAGCCAACCCGAGGTCGTTGTGAGTATAGCCATCGAACTGCTGTGGTCTTGCAGTTCGAATGCCTCGCATTGGCCGTGTGCGTCTTCGAAGGAGTGGGCCGAGCGGAACGATAGCAGACACGTCAGTGCCAACGCGGCGAGAGATGCCGCCGGCATCGCAATCGGTGGCGCGGTGGCCGGTTGTAGTCTCATCGTGAGCGAACCATCGTCGGGGTGCGGGTCAGTCGAGCTTGACGTTGACGATCAAGTGCACAAGTTCGGCATCGCCGGTGTTCTCAATGTTGTGGTCGACGTTGGGCGGGACGAAGAAGTACATCCCTGGCTCGGCGTCGAAGACCTCGTCTCCCAGCGTCACGCGCCCAGTGCCTGAGACAATGAGATAGGCCTGCTCCATCGTGTCGTGTTGGTGGGCACCATGGCGGCCGCCCGGCTCGTAGGTCTGCGTCGTTATCCTCAGCCGACTCCCCTCGGCGCACGGTGCGAGGCCGTCTTCCCAGTCGATGATATGTCCGACTGTGAGCTTGGTCTCATCGTAGCTCGGACTGCGGTGCATGGTGACATCGTCAAGGCTGATTCGGCGCGACATGACGCCTCCTTAGGGTAGATGCATTCGGCTCTGGCGCGGGCCGTCGGCGGTCAATCTTCCTCGCCGAGTCCGATGCCGATGAGCAAGTTGACCAGCGGACCGTCGCCTATGTTGTGCAGCTCGTGGTCGGTGTGCGGCGGGATATAGAAGACCGTGCCGGCTTCGACGTCGAACTCCTCGTCCCCGATCCTCACGCGGGCCCTGCCTTCCACCAGATAGTACACCTGCTCGGTATCGGCGTGTTCGTGTGGGAAATGCGTGCCACCGGGCACGTACGTCTGCCGAATGACCTCGACGCGCTCCGTACCGCCGAACACGGCGCCCTTGCTATTGTGCTTGCTGCTGAGCAGGAACTCGTCCTGCAGCCCTGCGGTCATGGACTCGCCTCCCGGGCGAGGTGTTACGTGTTCCGGTCGGATGCATACTGCCATGGTGTCCGTCTCCTCGACGAGTGCGATAGGGCGATGGTTCAACGAGCCGGGGCGACCTTGCGCCCCGCAATAAAGTTCGCACGGTGTTCGCCGTAGAGAAAGGGTAAAGATCGCCCGACGGGGGGCTTCGCGCGTCTCGGCTGACATAATCTTTATTATCGGCACCATCGGTGACACGTCTTCGGCATTGGCGTTGACTCGTCTGGCGGTTGCAGTCACATTCACACGTGGTATATACATGAGTTGCACTTGTTCACTCAGCCGAGATTAGAGAGACGGACCAATATGGAATCGCCTGACAGCGTGCGGCGGCTCACCCTCCGCGCGATCGCTCTCGGTGTGCTCATCTCGCTCTTGATGGCTATCGGCGCGCCGTATTCTCGCTACGTACTGCATACCACTCCGCTGGTGTTCACGTCGTTCTCGTGGGGCGTGATGGTGTGCTGGCTCGGCGTGCTGGCCGTCGATCTGTTGTGCGCCCATCGCCTTTCGCTATGGAAACCGCTGAGCACGACCGAGCTTGCGACGGCGTTCATCGTCGGAACCGTCGGCTCAAGCATGACGACTACTGAGGTCGCCGGCTTGCTCGTCACGAACATCTCCGGCGTCAGGTACTATGGATCGCCGGAGAACAGATGGCTCGAGACATTCGGCCATCTGCTGCCTGCATGGCTGATCCCCACCGATGCCAACGATGCTGTCGACTGGCTATATGACGGTGCACCGCAGGGCGCCATCATTCCGTGGTCCGACTGGTACGTGCCTCTGTTCTGGAACGGCAGCTTCGCGGTAGCGATGTACAGCGTGCAGTTCTCGCTGGTGGGCCTGCTGAGGAAGCATTGGGTCGAGCATGAACGCCTCACGTTCCCGATAATGCAGGTGCCGCTTGAGATGATGCGCCGTCCTGAGCCGGGCCAATGGCTCCCGCCGTGGATGCGCCAGAAGCTGTTCTGGATCGGTTTTCTCGTCCCGTTCAGTTTCCTGATGTTGCAGGCCGCCCACTGGTTCTGGCCTCTCGTGCCGCAAATCCCGACCAATCTGGGCTTCATATCGTTCGGGCCGGAATACCCCGCGATGCAGATGCGGATATTCTGGCCCGTGATCGGCGTGTCGTTCTTCGCCAACTCCGAGATCATCTTCAGCCTGTGGTTCTTCAACGTGCTCGCCACACTCGCCTCGGGGTGGGTTCGTCGGCTTGGCCTCGTGGCCACGGCGGGCAACGAGCCGATGCAGTGGCTCAACATCGGAGCGCTGGCCGTCATGGTCATCTGGTTCATGTGGCAGGCACGATGGCATCTGAGGGCTGCGGGGATCACGGCGCTTGGCCGGAAGGGTGGCGACGACGACTCGCGAGAGTTGCTGCCCTACAGGACGGCCTACCTCATGCTGATGCTCGGCGCGATCTACATGGTTGTGTGGATGGGGCACGCAGGTATGGGCATCGGCGTAGCGCTTCTTCTGGTGCTCGTGTCGCAAGTGATCTACCTCGGCATCGCGCGGCTGGCGTTCGAGGCGGGCGTGCTCCACGTCAACTCGCCACTGCACACGTGCAACATCATCGCGCAGGGATTGGGGTCGGCAAACCTCGGGCATGGCAGCCTGGCCGGCCTGGCGCTCGTGTTCTGGAAATTCAGCAACGTGAAATCGCTGTTCCTGGTCAGCTTCGGCCACGCGGCGGCACTCGCGAGGTCCGACGAGCCGACGGTCTCCGTTCGGCGGCGTTCGATGGCGGGGCTGCTGATCGTGGTGGTTCCGCTCACCACGCTGGTGGCCATCTGGTACACCATGCACCTTGGTTTCGGGATGGGCGGATTCAACTTCGGGGACTTCGTGTTCAGCAGCTCGGCGCAGACGCCCTACAGCAGTCTCATGCTATGGATGACAGACCCCAAGCCCGCCGAGACGACGCACCTTTCGTTCATGGGAGTCGGCGCCGGGCTGATGGCGGGCTTCACGGCGCTGCGGTACATGTTGCCATGGTGGCCGCTGCACCCGATCGGCCTCACGATATGCTTCTCTCACCACATCTCCACTAGTTTCCTATCGTTCCTGATCGCCTGGATCGCCAAGAGCCTGACGATTCGCCTCGGGGGCATCCGCCTATACCGTCAGACGATCCCCCTGTTTATCGGCGTCCTGATCGGGAGTTTCGCTGGTGGCGCCATCTGCTTCGTGCTTGACTACGTCTGGTTCCCGTTGGCAGGACATGCCGTCTTCTACTACTGACACAGTTCGGCGCCCGAGAGGCGAGAGCCGCTGTGTCATTTTGTCAGACCTGCCGGCGCGCGCTCGGGCGTTCGCGAGGAAATCCGACGCGCGGGCCGATAGTCCGGCGAATCGTGGACAAGTTACTTTATGTCAGCACTTTGAGACCATTCTGGCACATGGCGCACAGAATTCGTGATCGGTGTCACGCAGAAACGGTTGTCACCCCGGATGAATTCATGTATGTTCACCATGTGGTCGGGTGTCGTCCCGACCGCGAATGACGCCGCCGGTAGGGAAGCAGATAGATGGCGACGGTGATGCATGGCGCATGCGGAGTGTCCGCCAAGTCTCACCGTTGCCGTGGATGGCACGCCCGTGTGGCATGTCTGCCGCGCATCTGCAGGCCGACAGTCTGGCAAACAGGAGGCACACATTGTGTGTGCAGACATGGGTGGCGTTGTCCGATGATCCGCCGAAAAATCTTGGCCAATCACCCCGAAGCTCTGTTGTGCACGCCGAGTCGTGTCTGTAGGGAGGTCTGAGCGATGGACTGCTATTCGCCGAACCGCGTTCGATCAAGCCTGTTTCTGATTGGCGCTGTATTGATTGGGTTGTTGGCCAGCCCGCTTCGGGCCGCAACGACCGGGAAAATCTCCGGCCACGTGGTCGATGAGGCTTCAGGTGAGCCGATTCCCGGCGCGGGCGTGAGCATCGACGGGCTTCGGCTCGGAGCGACAACCGACGGCGACGGGCTGTATTACATCATCGGCGTCCCTCCGGGCGCGCATGGTGTGACGGCTTCGATGCTGGGCTATGCGGCCGTCACGATGACGGAAGTGCGGGTCAACATCGACCGCACGACCCCTCTCGACTTCTCATTGTCTGAGGCGGCGATTGAGGTTGAAGGCGTCATCGTGGTCGCCAAACGCGAGGTCATACAACTCGACGTCGCCGGTAGCCGATCGACGCTCTCGACAGAGGATGTGCTTGAGCTACCGAACGTCACGTCGCTGGGTGGCGCGATTGGGCGCGAGCCGGGCGTTAGCGCTACTGAGATCCGCGGTGGCCTGGTGTCCGAAACGCAGTTGATGATAAACGGCCACTCGATGACCGACGGCCGCCTGAACAACTTCAACGTTTCGCATATCCCGCTGACCTCCGTTCAGGAGGTGCAGGTTCTTACAAGTGGGTTCAACGCCGAATACGGCAACGCGCGTTCTGGCATCATCAACGTCGTTACCATCGACAACCCGCGCCATTACTGGTTTACCATGCACTCGGTGTTCGACCCGGCCCAGAAGCGTCATATAGGCGATGCGGCGGTATACGGCGAGAAGACGAAGGAGTACCAGGCGTTCGGCTCGGAGGAATCGCTGACGACTCCGTTCACTGTCTGGAATGACGCGTTCTCCAGATTGGACACTGTGTGGCTCGGAGGCAAGAGCAAACCCGACCTGACTGGCTGGATGCGATACACCGGGAGGCAGGACTCGTACGAGGACAGCCTGAATATTGCCAAGCAAAAGCGCGAGTTCTGGCGCATCCGGCACCCATTCACCGAGGACGACTAC
>CAZSJP010000209.1:0-7490 GCA_964606675.1 uncultured bacterium | reverse complement strand
CTCTCTGGCGATATTGGGCTTACGGCATTGGTCGAGACGCACTCGGAAGACGAGGTCGACCTCGCGCTGGAAGCGGGTGCCAGTATCATCGGCATCAACAACAGGGATCTGACCACGTTCGAGACCACGCTTGAGACCACCGAGCGGCTGCGCGTCGGAATCCCGCCCGGTCCCATCATCGTGAGCGAAAGCGGCATACACACGGTGGACGATATGTTGCGTCTGCGCCAAGTCGGCGTAGACGCGGTACTTGTAGGGGAATCGTTGATGCGCAGCACGGACATCGGCGCACACGTCGGTCGTCTGTTGGGCGCATCTTGAATTGGCAGCGCGCTGAGGGAGGTACTTCGATGGCAGACTACAAAGTGCAACTGGCTGAGTCCGAGATGCCGACTAGTTGGTACAACATCGTGGCGGACATGCCGATCAAACCGGGGCCGCCGCTCCATCCGGGCACCGGCGAACCTGTAACGCCCGATCTCATGGGAGCCATCTTCCCGATGAACATCATCGAGCAGGAGATGACCCCCGAACGGGAAGTGGCCATTCCGGACGAGGTGCTGAGCCTATATAGGATGTACCGTCCGTCGCCGCTGGTTCGTGCGAGCAGGCTCGAAAAGGCGCTCGGCACGCCAGCGAAGATCTACTACAAGAACGAGAGCGTCAGCCCGGCTGGGAGCCACAAGCTGAACTCGGCAATCGCCCAGGCCTACTACAACAAGGAGGCCGGCACGAGAACGCTCACGACCGAGACGGGCGCCGGCCAGTGGGGGAGCGCGCTTTCGATGGCGGCTAGCTTCTTCGGCCTTGAGTGCCAGGTCTACATGGTGAAGGTGAGCTACAACCAGAAGCCGTACCGACGAATCGTGATGGAGACGTTCGGTGCCACGGTGTATGCAAGCCCGACCGACAGGACCAAGGCGGGGCAGGCGGCTCTGGAGGCCGACCCCGGCTCGAACGGCAGCCTCGGTATGGCGATCGCCGAAGCCGTGGAAGCCGCGGTCACGAGCGAAGGCGGCACGACCAAGTACAGCCTCGGTAGCGTGCTCAACCACGTCTGCCTGCACCAGACCATCATCGGCCAGGAAGCACAGCTTCAGCTTGAGAAGGTCGGCGACTATCCGGACGTGATCGTTGGTTGCGTCGGCGGTGGAAGCAACTTCTCCGGCCTCTGCTTCCCATTCCTGCGGGACAAGTTCAACGGCAAGGACGTCCGCGCGGTTGGTTGCGAACCGTCGTCGTGTCCGACTCTGACACGCGGACCGTACGCCTTCGACTTCGGCGATACGAACATGATGACTCCGCTGCTCAAGATGTACACGCTGGGTCACTCGTTCATCCCGCCGGGTATTCATGCGGGCGGCTTGCGCTACCACGGCGATGCGCCGCTGCTCTCGCAGCTCGTGAACGAAGGGTACATCGAAGGCGTGGCGTACGATCAGCTGCCGGTGTTCGCGTCGGCAGAGACGTTCGCCAAGGCTGAAGGGATCATCCCAGCGCCCGAGACGGCTCACGCTGTGCACGGCGCGATTGTAGAGGCTCAGAAGGCCAAGGAAGAGGGTAAGGAACGCGTGATTCTGCTCGGATTCAGCGGTCACGGTCTCCTCGACCTGGCGGCGTACGACGACTACCACCAGGGCAAACTGCACGACTACCCGCTGCCCCAGGACCAGATCGACAAGGCTCTGGCGGAACTGCCCAAGCACGGCAACGAGTAGACGGCGGCAGGATCGGCCCCGAAGCTCGATCGGGGCGCTGTCCCATGGGGCACGGCGTCGTCGCTGCCCGCGACGGTTCCGTGCCCCTCTAGCTTGTGGGCAGGCGGCGTCGCCAGGCCGGTCCGAGGACGAAGCGAGTCGGACATGCCGTATGCGGTCGAGATACTCTTCACCGACGACGCGGACAAGATCGTCCGTCGGATCTGGGAGCGCCTCTACGAGCGCGGCATCACATACATGATCGACTGTGGCGCCGCGCCGCACCTCACGTTGGCGGTGTACGACGACGTGAGGGTCGATGCGTACGAGTCGGATATCGGCCGGTTCGCCTCAACCTTGACCGATCTGGAGATGCGGTTCGGTGCGCTCGGGGTGTTCCCGTCGTCGCGGACCTTCTTCCTCGCGCCCACGTGCACAGACGAGCTTCTGGCCGCCCATCGCGATTTCCACGAGCGGTTCGCCGCCATCGGAGCCCGGGCGACCTATCTGCCGGGCGATTGGGTTCCGCATTGCACGCTCGCGATGCACGTCGAGGAAGACCAGTGGCCGACCGTGATCGAGGTCGGCCGACGTGAATGGGCGAGGTTCGTTGCCGGCGTCGGCGGCGTCGGGTTGCTGAAGTTCGAGCCTGGGGTCGGCGGCGAGCTCGTCCACGTGCAGCCGGTCGGACGTTGACGGAGAGACCGAAGTGCAGCACCGCGTGAGAGTGAAGATCTGCGGCATCACGAGGCCTGAGGACGCGGAAGTCGCCGCGAACCTGGGCGCTCACTACATCGGCTTCATATTCGTCCGACGCAGCCCGAGGTACATCGAGCCGCAACGGGCGTCGGAAATCGTCGGTGAGCTGCCGAAACGCGTGATACCGGTGGGCGTTTTCGTCGACGAAGAGCGCGACCGGATCTTGGATGTCGTGAGCGCGTCGGGCATCAAAGCCATTCAGTTGCATGGCGCGGAGTCGCCGGAGTTCTGTGCAAGCTTCGGCAGCTTCCCCGTCATCAAGGCGTTCCGCGTGAGGCCGCCGTTCGGCATCGACGACGTGGAAGGCTACCGAGCGGGCATGTATCTGCTCGACACATTCCACCCGACGCAGGCCGGTGGTACGGGACACACGTTCGACTGGACGCTTGCCGAGCCGATCGCCCGCGAGGCGCGGGTGATGCTTGCGGGCGGCCTGGACGCGCGGAACGTCGTTCGCGCAGTCGAGTCGGTGCGACCGTTTGCAGTCGACACAAGCAGCGGCGTCGAGGCGACGCCAGGCATCAAGGACCCGGCGCGGATGGTCGAGTTCTTCGGCGCGCTGGAGAACGCGGGGAAACTCGCACGGAAGGAAGACCGATGAGCGTGGATACGGGAGCGATCCCAACCGTCCCGGACGACCTGGGGCACTTCGGGCCATACGGCGGCCGGTTCGCCGGCGAAACGCTGATGCCGCTGTTGATGGAACTAGAGCGGGACTACGAGAAAGCCAAGGCCGACCCTGAGTTCCATGCCGAGCTCGGCCGCTACCTCAAGCACTACGTCGGCCGCCCGACGCCTCTCTACTTCGCTGCGCGCCTGTCCGACGAATTGGGCGGCGCGAAGATCTATCTCAAGCGCGAAGACCTTGCGCACACGGGCGCGCACAAGATAAACAACACGATGGGACAGATATTGCTCGCGCGCCGGATGAAGAAGACGCGGATCATCGCGGAGACGGGTGCGGGGCAGCATGGGGTCGCCACGGCAACAGTCGCAGCGATGTTCGGCCTCGAATGCGAGGTCTTCATGGGTGCCGAAGACATGCGCCGGCAGCGGCTGAACGTCTTCCGCATGCGTCTGCTCGGCTCAAAGGTTACAGCCGTTCACTCGGGCAGCAAGACGCTGAAAGATGCGATCAACGAAGCGATGCGAGACTGGACGGCACGGGTCGACGACACGTTCTACATCTTCGGTTCCGTGCTCGGGCCGCACCCATACCCGATGATCGTGAGGGATTTCCAGTCGGTGATCGGCATCGAGGCTCGTGCGCAGATTCTGGAGGTGGAACAGCAGCTACCGGACGTGTGTCTGGCCTGCGTCGGCGGCGGGTCCAATGCCATGGGGCTGTTCTTCGCGTTCCTCGGCGATAGCGAAGTCCGCTTGCGCGGCGTCGAAGCTGGTGGGAAGGGCAGCACGCTGGGCCAACACGCCGCGAGGTTCCAGGGCGGAAAGCTCGGAGTGCTCCAGGGTACGAAGAGCTTCGTCCTGCAGGACGATGACGGCCAGATCGCGCTCACGCACTCGGTCTCGGCGGGCCTGGATTACGCCAGCATCGGCCCTGAGCACGCGTTCCTCCGCGATCTGAAGCGCACGGAGTACACCTCGGCGACCGACGACGAAGCCATCGACGCTTTCCACAGGCTGAGTCGTCTCGAGGGCGTAATGCCGGCCCTCGAAAGCGCCCACGCAGTCGCCGAGGCCATCAAGATGGCGCCGACGATGGACCGCGACCAGGTCATCGTCGTCAACCTCAGCGGGCGGGGCGACAAAGACGTGCATACCGTGGCCGAAGTCATGGGCGAAGACCTCGGCGCTATCTAGGCCGTTAGCGTCCGAGCAGGCCTCGCAAGCGTTTCTTGCCCTCCTCGACCGCCCGCCGGGCAGCGTTGCCGGCAGCCTCCCGCGCCCTTTGCTCGGCCAAATTGCGCGCAACCGTCGTGAACGGCGCCAGCAGATCCGGCATTCCGACGTCCGGGCTGCTCGTCGTGCCGCGTATCGGTATCGTCACACGCAGCCTGTTGGGCGGCTCGAGCGCTCCTGCCAGATCGCTCGCGCTCACGGCGGTGATGGTGCTGACGGCTGTGGCGGCTCCTTCGGCAACCTGCATCGTTACCGGCTCGGAGAATGTCAGCTCCGACTTCACGTCCATCGATCCGTCCATCAGCGAGACCCAGCCGTTGGTGCGCCATTCCTGCCCGTTCGCCGTCGTGCCGATGTTCTCCAGTAGCGCCTTGCCGTCACGCAGCTTGATGTCGCCGTTCATCGACCCGTAGCGCACCGTGTCCTGGTCTATGCCCATCGTCGAGACGACTCTCGGACCCCAGCCGCTCCTGACGCGGTCGATCCCGGATGCGATCTTGCCGGACGAACTCTTCACGGCGGGCCAGTTCTTCAAGAAGCCGTTGCCGGCGCGGAAGTCTATGTCGCCGCTAATGTTCTGCCTGAGCTCTCCGTAGGTCTCTCCATGGCCTGTGAGGCGCCCGGTGGACGTAGTCGTTCCGTAGAAGCGATCCTTGAAGCTTGTCAGAACGGTGAGGAAGTCGTTCGCCTCGATGTTGCGAACGTCCCAGTTGAACGCGTACCTCACGTCCTTCGTGTCCGCGACGTCGAGCCATCCGTCGAAACTGGTGCGCCCCGTGTACATGTACGCCTGTCCGTTGACGCTCGCTCGTTGGGCTCGGACAGTCGCCCTGGTTCCTATCCTGGATATCTCGACCTTCCGGAACAGCAGCCGATCGATCTGCAGGTTGGCGGTTAGGTCGATATCGGGCAACGGCGACGCTGGAACGATGGCGGTGTCGTCCGGGATCGAGGTCGTGTCTTCGGGGACCTCCTCCTCTTCCGTTGCCGGCAGCATCTCGTCGAGGTCGATCAGCGGGGCGCGCACGGTGACCGTAACGCTGGGCTTGCCGCCCTTGTCGTCATCCGCTACAAGGCTCAGGTAGTTCGTAACGGCCGTGCGTTCGAGATGAATCTCGCTTCTGCCCATCCAGACGCCTATATCGGGGACTACGATGCGCCGCTTGGTCACCTCCACCGATCCGCTGATCTTGCTGATCGGTAGGGGAAGTGCGGGCGATTCGGCCCTGACGTCTCGCAGTGTGATGCGACCGCCGGCGTTCATGGCCATCGGGTCGGAAACCGGCCCCGACGCGTGCAAAGCGATGTCGATCTTGCCGCCGACGGCCGTGCTGTCGGGCATCGGAGCGATTTCGGCAACCTCGTCCAGGTCGACGCTCGCGTTCACGTCGGCGGACCGTAGCATAGGTCGGTCGCCCTGCCAGCCGCGCAGTTCGGCGTTGATATCCACGCTCGTCCGGCCGGCTCTGACGCTGACGTTGCGGACGACGATGGCTCTTTCGTCGAACGTGACCTCGCCACCGAGGTGGTCCACTGCCTTGGCGAAGTCCGGATGGCGGATGGTGATGTCGTCGAGCTTCAGCCGGCCGTCGAGATCCAGCGGCGGCTTTGCCACGTCGGGATCGACCGTCGTCTCGACGTGTGCGGCAAGCGTGAACGAGCCGGTGGCCGAAAGCTTCGACATCGGGTCGTCTTCCGGGAGCGGAAGCTGCGAGAGCAGGTTCTGAACGTCTATCGCCCCGGTGCCGACGTCCAGCACTACGTCGGGCTTGGTGCTCATGTTCAGCACGCGTCCGGCGAGCGTGATCGGGATGCTGGCGACGGTCACGCCGATCTCGAATCGCGTGCTGTCCGCGTCGAGATCCGCGAGCAAGTCGTGCCGCACGGAGATACTCAGCGGCCCGACGCTCATGCCTTCGGACGTCGCCGCCAGATCCGTCACGTCGAGCTTGCCCACTGCCTCGATCACGGTCATCGTCGGGTCGATTTCCAGGGACACCTCCTGGTCTATCGACTCGATGGCAAGGGCCGTGCCGGCCTTCTCGTCGACATACGACACGTTGGCGCCCACGAGGAGCATGCGGTCCATGAGGAAGCCCATCGGCATCGGCGGGGCCTCGTCCGTCGGCGTCTCGGCTTCGGGCGCGGCGATCGGCTCCGGCTCCGGTGCTGAATCGGCGGCGGCGGGCACGATGAGGTCGTCTAGCGTGCTCCGCCCGGCCTCATCGATCTTCAGTGCGATGCGCGGCTTCTCGATTGTGAGCTTGGTGACGTGCACGGTGTTGTCGAACACCAACTCGCTGACGTTGACCGCAACGACAAGTCGTTCGAGGGAGAAGAGCGGCTCGGGGCCGAACTCCGGCGCGTTGTCTATGCTGACGCCCTCGACCTCCAGACCTATGTCGGGCCAGAGTGCGATGCCGATCTTCCCGATCTTGACGGGTTGGGTCAGGTAATTCGACGTCTGCTCCAGCACCAGGGCGCGGACCCTGGCCTCTGGGAAGAAGGCGATGAGCAGAATTACGGCCAGAATGACGAGACCGACGATCCCGCCGACGATCAGCAATACTACTCTGAGTGGATGCTTTGGCGAAGACACGTCTAGCCTCCTCTGCCGAACTGTGTGCGATTCGTCAACGCGGCAAGTCTAGGGTGATCGATACGACGCGCCGCCCCACGATCCAACGGTAGGGCGGCGCGGCTCGAACCTACTTGCGGTTGGGCGATGCAGTTGGCGCCGGACGCGGTGTGTCTTGTGCCGGCGACCGAGGGCCGAATTGCTGTCCCGCCTCCAATTCGCCCGACGGGTCGGTCATGCCCAAGGGTGTTGCAGGGCGGCTGATCGCGCCATGAAAGCGTCTGTCGCGCGGATGCCCGTTCGGCGAGACGCCTGCGGAGCCGAACCCCAGCGTGAAGCCGAGATAGTAGCGCATTTCGTCCGGCTGCCGGTAGATCGGCTGACCGGAGGCGTCGTACATCAGGTCGCCCTCACTGTCCTTGTCGTGCACTTTGACGGCGTGGTAGAACGGTGGCGGCACGTTGCTCATTCGTTTGGCCACGGTGAAATAGCCGCCCACCGGTATCCGGTAGAAAGTGTACCCGGCGACCCGCAACTCCGCCCCGATGTCCCATAGGAACTTATCTCTGATGCTCTTCAGGCCGTCGACGAAGCTC
>CAZSJP010000208.1:0-7498 GCA_964606675.1 uncultured bacterium | reverse complement strand
CGGGTCGACGTGCGGCCCACAGCCCGGCGTGACCCACAGGTCGTTGCAGATAAGCATACCGCACGCGATGCCCCGCCACTCGAACGTGCGCAGTTCCTTGCCGGGCACGCAGAAGCGCCTGTCGCCGGATTCGCCGTCAAGCCCTGTCGGCACCATCTTCTCGTGGGTGCCGAGTAGATCCCCGTTCGAGTCGTACGCGCGGTTCTGTATCCACGTCTCACCGTTCTCGCGCCAGCCGGTGCCGAAGACGCACGCGATGCGGTGCTGCCGTATCGTGGCGACGACGCGCTCCAATGCTTCGCGCAGGGCGCCATCGTCGAAGTCGCCGTGGTAGCCCGAGAGCGACATCTCGGGGAAGTGGACAACGTCGGCGCCTTCGTCAGCGGCGGCGGCGATGCTCTCGACGATCTTCGGCAAGTTGTCCTCGACATCGTGAGCGACGATCATCTGCACACCGCACAGATGGATTGTTTGCGACATAGTCTCAGCCCTCTTGCGGAGAACACGCACCGGATACGAATGCTATCGGATGATATGCGCGGGCACGGCGAGGTCCAACTGTGGCCCCGCACCAACGCGGAGCGCGCGAGCCCGACAATGCCCGCCGACCGGTTCGGCTCGCCGGACGGTCCGAGAAGCGAGTACGCAGGCCGAAGCGATTGGGCTGCTGCGGCCTACCTGGCCTTGTCCTTGGGCGGCTGGAAGCCTATCAGCTCAAGTGGGTTCACGATGCACGTCGTCACGTTCTTCAGGTGCGCGCCGATTCTCTTCAGGTAACGAACGTAGAGCGCGGCCGCCGCCGCGTCGGGCGCGGCGAGCGAAGAAACCTCTCCACGGACGATGTTGTTGACCATCCCGTCGCACGCGCGCGAGATCTCTTCCTTGTAAGTGCTCAGCAACTCTATTGCCTTCGCCTCGTCCTGGGTCTCCAAGAGACCGATCGTCTCCCGGAACCTGGTTTTCACGGACGACTCGATTGCCTGGAGTTCGTCCTCGAACTCAGGGATCGACAGACGTTCAGGGTGCGCCACGGCCAGGTCCATGATGTTCTTCGAGTAATCGCCGATCCGCTCGATATCGATCACGATGCTGATGAGCGCCATGCTGCTGGGCAACTCCGATGCGCCGCGCAATGTGCAGTGCGTCATCGCCATGCGGCGTATGTCGCGCTCGTACTGGTTGACTGTCTTGTCTTTCGCCCGGATGGCGCGATCGACTTCCATGTCATCGCTCTCGCGCAGCACCCGTACAGCCTCGAGCGTCATCTCCTGCCCGATTTGGAGCATCGTGCGCGAATCGTCCCACGCCTGCCGCAGCAGGTCGTCCGCCTTCAGCAAGGCGAAGAGTTCTCTCAGCATGGCTCTACTCCCGAATTTTGTATCACAACACGAAGATAACGATCGAAGGTATCACGAAGAAAAGTAGTGCAACGTAGAGGAACGGGATCGTCCTGTTCCGCACGGCGAGCGACGCCATCGACTCGGCCAGCCTGACCGGTATGTTCCGGACGAACTTGATCGGCCAAATGAGCGCGATGGCAGTAACGTTGAACATCAGATGCGCGAAAGCAACCGCCACGGGGGCCGGCTGCCCGGACACGAGCGACGCAAGGAGCGCGGTGATGGTCGTCCCGATGTTGGCTCCCAGCGTGTACGGGAATATCTGATGAAGCGTCAGGAGGCCGGCTCCCGCCAGCGGCACCGCAAGCGACGTCGTGATCGAGCTGCTCTGGACCAGCACCGTCACGAGGATCCCGAACACAAGGCCTCGAAGCGCCGTCTTGAATATGTGCCTGTCGAAAAGACTCTCCAGCCGGGCCATCACGAGCGTTCTTATCAGCACCGTCAGGTATTTCAGCGAGAGCAGTAGAAACACTACCGCCAGGATGAGTATGATGACGGGGTGGTCGCCGACCATGGTGCCGATGGAACCCACCGCTGGCTCCACGATCACCTTGACCGGGCTGCTGAACTTCACGCCTCCCGCGTTCTGAAACGCCACTGCCAGCCCGTCGGCGATGTAACCCAGCGCGTTTGTCGCCAACTGCAGCGGGAACAGAATCAGGACGGCCAGCACATTGAAGTAGTCGTGCACTGTGGAGGCGGCAAACGCCCGCCGGAACTCCTGATCCTGACGCAGATGCCCCAACGAGACGATCGTGTTGGTAACGCTCGTGCCGATGTTCGCACCCATGATGATGGGGATCGCGTTCGGCACGGTCAGGGCGTTGCCGGCAACCATTCCGACGACGAGCGCCGTGGTCAGGGACGAGCTCTGCACCAGGCTTGTGGCGAGTATGCCGATGCACAGGCCCGCCAGAGGACTGGCGGTCGTCTGGATCATCTGCGTGGCCAGGTCGCCGCCGAACAGCTTGAAAGCGTGCGACATCAGGCCGATGCTGACAAGGAACAGGTAGAGAAGACCGAAGACGCCGAGGACTTTCACCCAGCTTGGGATTCTGAAGGACATACGTGCTCGCCTTGCCTGCGTGAGCGTTATGGCCCACCACGAAGCCGGATGCTCCGTAGCAGACATAGAAGTGTAATCGTCGGATGCCCGACGCTGCAAGCGCTGTGGCCGGGCCGGCGCGGGACCGGGCCACATGCAAGCCATGCCGGCGGAGGCGGTCGCGATGCGCTACCTGATCAGAAGCATCCGGACTGTGGAAGCCGTGCGCCCAGACGTCAGGCGACAGAAGTAGACACCGGTGCCGACCTCACGACCGGCGTCGTCGCGTCCGCTCCATCTCGTTTCGTGTCGCCCTGGCGACACGAAGCCGGACGCCAGCGTAGTCAGCAACCGACCGCTCACGTCGTGGACCGTCAGCGTCGCTTCCGCGCCGGGCGCTCCGACGACGTAGCCGATGGCGGTTCCGCCGTTGAACGGGTTCGGGTAGTTGCCCACAAGCGCGACGATGTCGGCGACCTGACCATGCGCCTCGGAGCGGACGCCGGTCGTTATGTCCACGTCGAGCGCGAGGGTCTGCACCGTGTCCGGCGCCTTGTCGGCGGCCTCGTAGTATCCACGCAGCCTGTTTACTGCAGGCGTGTTGTAGCTCAGCAGGTGGTCCATGAACGATGGGGCGAGCGACTGATACAGTAGCGATGCGTGCACGGCGAGCCTGCCGGCCTGGCCTGATATGTCAACGACGTATGTCACCCGATCCTTGCCGGTTCCTTCGGTGCCGTCCGTTCTGCCGAAGCTCGCGTCGTCTTCGGCGGCCCCGTGGACGGCCATGTCCGCGTATTTCGCCGCGGAGGATACGAATCCCTTGGGCGGCAGGCGATTATCCTTCTTGTAGCTGGCCCCTCGCAGAAGCGTGTGAGTGATCTCTCCGTTCACGTCGGCCATCACCGCTTCGTATATCTGGACTTCGCCAGGCGCGCCGATCGTATCGTGGTGAGGCTCGAACATGCCGAGACCATCCAGGCGTCCACTTGCGTCGTATGCTCCAGACTCGAACAGGACCTCGGCCCGATCGTTCGTGACGACCAGATGTACCCATGCTCGACGGCTGGGGAACCCCGTTGGGAACTTGTGTCCAGCCATGTTCTCGACGTCGACGTCGACGACCAGTCTGTCGCCCGTGGCGATCGCCTCGGCGCTCAGCAGAGCGGTCTGGTTCGCAAGCTGTGCGCGTGCGCGGTTGATGGTAGTGTCGAGTTGGGCCTCGGAGCATGTCACGCCTATCTCCGGCCCGTTGTCGCGGAGAATCTTCAGCGTGGTCGTGTTGCCCCCCACGAAGAAATGCCTCCAGAACGGTTGCTGCGGGTCTACTCCAGGCGGCACGCTCGCGATCGTAACGGGTTCGTCGACACGCGGCATGTGGCAGTCCTGACACTGCGTGCCCTGAGCGGCGAAATCGCTGTTCTGCCATTCGAGGTACGGTACCTGCTCTGGGAATGTGCCCGCGATCGCTCCGGCGTCATCAAGGTAAGGAGTGTAGAGAGTGTGACACGTCGCGCAGTGCTCCGAACGCTGCATCTGCTCGCCGAACATGGGCGTGTAGTCCACTATGCTCTGCATCGGGCTGGTCTGCACGTCCTGATACGGGCCGAATATGTCCCTATCGACGCCGATCTGGAATCCGCCGGAGAAGCTCTCTTCCGTGCCCAACCCGGTCGGCTGAATCTGGTGGCAGAGGGAGCAACTCACGCCGTCCATGCCGAGCGCACTGCCGCGGGCATCGTCCATGGAGAAGTGCTCGGCACCATCTGCGATCGCCTGCGTGTACGCCATCGGAGCGTGGCAGCTAGTGCACTTGTCCTCGATTATCGCCTGCAAGAGAGGGTGCTCGGCAACCTCGGTCTCAACGTTCGCCTGCCAGATCGGGTCCTTTGCTGCGTTCGCCATCAGCGTCGAACGCCAGTCGGTACCCATCGAAAGGTCCGTTCCGTTGCTGTCTCGCAGTGCCGTTCCGTCGGTGGTATGGCACCACGCGCAGTTTCCCGATCCGGTGAATATCGCCGACGTTGCCCGAGTCAGATCGATGCCCTGGCCCTGCGCGGTCGCCGCGCACAATGCGGCCAGGACGAGGGCCAACGGCACGGCACGCCTCGTGAGGCTAGTGTGGTTGCTTCCGGCGATCATGCAAATCTCCCAGCTTTGGCTGCGTCGCTCCCGCCACGTACAGCGGACCAGCAGTCCTCCGTGCGGCTCTGTGAATCTAGCCGCGCGGCCCACCACCGACAACACCAGGCGCTCGCGACGAACGCGAGTCATGGCTGATAAACGATATTATGTTAGCAGGAGCGGTCTTTGACGTCCGGACTTGCATGTCGCAAGTACGCTCTTTAGGCTTCTCCTATGAGCAAGTGATCTTCTCAATCCTGCCGAAAGTGCCGCAACATAAAGTATTGTCACAACAGCACTTCGGTCATCGAACAGAGCGAATGCCTTCTAAGCACGAGGTTGCAGGTTCGAGTCCTGCTCCGGGGGCCACTCTCGCTCCCGCAACGGCCGGCTCAACACCAGGGCGCCGGGCATCCGCGTGCCCTGCGTGTTAGCGCCACTCGTGGTTCGGGTCGGGGACGAAGGTGACGCCACCACCGGCTCCTTCACGTGCCACCAACCATCCGCCGGGCACAAGAGCGCGGTGCGCTCTGATTACGGAGCCGTCGTCGGCCGGCCGCAAGTAGTACCACGTCGGCCTAACAGAGGCGGTCTCCGCTCCCGCTCTCTCCGGCGCGATCAGCACACTGATCCCGATAGAGATCACTACCGTCAGTGCCCATATTGCGGCTAGACGCGAACGCTTCATGTCTCTGCCCTCCGTGTTGATGCCCTTCAACCGATCAGCCCCATTGATACTACGCCGATCGCAGCATGGCAACTCGCCCGGCTTGCAGCGACATAGCTTTGTGCCGACTATGGGAGACGAGAACTACTCACACACTCATGGAGGTCGACATGAAGACGTTTGCGTACGGAGCGCTCGGCGTGTTCGTAGCGATGCTGGCAGTCGGCGTGGCGTTCCAACTCGGCATGGCTGTCGAACGGAAATCGGCGATGGCGCAAGTGGCACCGGAGCCGCCGCCAGCTGAGGCGGTGCCAGAACAGCCGCCATACGTCACGACTCAGGATGGTCGGTTCGCGTTTCTCGTGGGCGGCAGCAACTACTTATGGCGCATCGATAGGGCAACGGGAAGGGCGGAAGGGATACTCGTGGATGGACTGAACAGACGCAGCACGGCAATTCCCGAGGGATGGCAATACACCGATGCGAGGAGTTCCTACTACAGCAGGTTCCGCTACCGCCGTCTCGGCGGTGCCTACCCCGTCGGCACGTCTCCGGCGGCCCGAAGGTAGCGCCATGCCACAAGGCGGTCAGATCACGCTATCCCCCTGACCAGCGCCGCCCGCGATTGGGACTTCGGGGCCTGTTGGTGGGCCGAAGAGGCAGCAGCAGCCACCATCACCTGCCCCGCGACGCCGGCCGTATCAGGACTGCCGAGCCGCCCTCAGTTTCGGCTGCCCTCCGGATGGCCGGTCATTTCGCGCATCATGGCGCATGTCTGGGCGACCCGGTCCGTCATGTCTCCGGTGAGAAGATTGGTGTCTCTGTACACGAACTCGACGAAGTAGTCCTGGCCGATATCGAGCGTCTCCTCTAGATGCGCACGCAGGTCGTCTCGGTCGAAGGTCCCGCCGCAGAGCTTCAATGGGACCGGTTTCCTGCACCATATGACGTCTTCCCTGCAAGTGTCGGCGAGCTTGCCCAGATCGCACCACGGTGTGACGCTCACTTTGCGCAGCCCCGGCAGGCGTTGGAGAGACGGCATCAGATCGTGGACCGCTTCGCAGCAGCCGAACTTCAGGAGCTTGAACTTGCTTGCGAGCCGGGTGAAATGCGGCATCAGGAACTCGTCGAACATGGTGGCGGAGATGCCTGCGGATTCCTGCGATTCTAGGTATCCGTAGCGATCGGTCGACACGACTCTTTCCCCAGCCGGCACCTCGGTTTCGTCAGAGAATTGGGGGCTGCCCGAACAGTATCCCTGGTTGCCGTCGCGGTTCACTGTGAGCAGGTCCTGGTCTTCCTCCCACTGGCCGAGAGCCAGGTTGTCTTCAGCCAGGAAAGTGAAGAGGCGATGCACGGGATCGGGGTCGATGGCCATCTGCAGGTAGAGTTCCTGCATACCCATGAGATGCACGGCATGGCCGGTGATCCCATTGGAATAGAGCGAGCCGGCGCGGCCGATCTCCACCGGCAACAGCCCCGCAAACGCTTCCTCGGCCAACTGTGCCTGCCTATCGGTCTGCTCCCTGTCGAGGGAGATCGTCCGCTTCTGCAGCTTGCCCATATCCGCATCGATGTTCTTGATGGGTTTGTTGCTCCTGAAGCCCAGCGAGCTTCCGCGTCCGTTGTCTGCGCGCGTGAATTGGAGTTCGTCGCAGTTGCTCGTGAGCGGCGTGCACCAGTCGATCACGAACCGATCGGGGATGATCCGGTCGTCATCGATCTGTTCGTAGGCCACCAACGCGTGCAGAAGCCGCCCCTCGAGGCCCTGGCACTCGGCATCCTCACACTCAAGCGGCGGAGTCAGGTCGCTGAAGTAGGACCCGTTGTCTTCGATGTGGAACGGATACGTCTTCTC
Organism: uncultured bacterium; assembly: GCA_964606675.1. Classification (GTDB taxonomy): domain Bacteria; phylum Latescibacterota; class MWCZ01; order MWCZ01; family MWCZ01; genus CAZSJP01. Next base: position 401 of record CAZSJP010000208.1, on the reverse strand, counting down.
CTGCAGGCCATTATGGAGGCGCCACTTCTCCCGTCGCTGGTTCATCGGTTCGCAGCAAGCATACTCGGCGTACTTGCAGGCCAGATCTCTCAGGCGCTGCCTGTCCTTCGTAATCATCGCAGGTCTCTCCATATATGGTTCTGTCCGGATTATACGTCCGCACGCCGTTGGGTGGCCTCTTCTACCCAGCAGAGTACTGAGACTGCCGCAGGCGATCAAGCCGTTGGGGAGCGGAACCTGTCGGTTCGGCGGTACTTCCGCCCCATCTCTTCAACAGCCGACACGGGGAGTGTGGTCTCGCGCTCGTCGGGGCCTCACACGGTGACGACGACCTTCCCTCGGGCGTGACCCTCCTCCAGGTACCGGATAGCGTCCGGGGCCTCACTCAGCGGGTATGTTCT
>CAZSJP010000207.1:0-7505 GCA_964606675.1 uncultured bacterium | reverse complement strand
GGTCTACGATTCGTCGGTCGTGCAGCTCGACAGCGCGGCGACGTGGGCGAGCACCAACAGCGCGATCCCTCCCGGAGTGACATTCTCCATGGGTGTCCATGAGAGTGCCGAGTCTCAGTACGTGAGCTTCGCCATGGCCACCAGGGCGCCGATGACCGGCGCGTTCAAACTGGCCGAACTCGAGTTCACCGTAGTTGGCGAACGTGACGAGGTCTCGGCCTTGTCGCTGGACAACGTGCTATTCCGCGAGGGCACGGACCCGGAAGGCGGCGCGATAATCGTGACGCCGACGGCCAGTTCGATCACCGTTGACAACTCGCCGCCTGTGTTCGATCCGGCAGCGTCCGTCACGGTGGCGGAGGCCGACTCGACCACGATCATCGTCAGCGCCACCGATATCGACATGGACGAGCTAACCTACGAGACGCCCACCGGCGCCCCGATGCAGATGGGTGCGACGTGGGACGCCGCCACCGGGACGCTCGGCTGGCGTCCGGGCTTCGAGGCCGCCGGTGAGTCCAATACTTCGGCAACCTACGTCATCACGTTCACCGCGAACGACGCCCAGACGGGCGGCGACGACGTTGCAAGCATCGACGTCTCGGTGACGGTGACGAACACGAACCGTGCCCCGGTGTACACGGCAGCGGCCACGAACACCGCTCAGTCCATAAACGAGAATGAGGGCTTGGTCGCCATCAGCGCTCTCGACCCCGATGGCGACGCGGTGACCTACGCGCCAGTGGTGGGCGGAGGGCTGCTTCCTCCAGGTCTGAAGCTGGGTGCCGATGGCTCGTTCACTGGTGTTGCATCGTACGAAGCCGCGGCTTCATCGCCATACTCGGTCAGGATAACGGCGACCGATCCGGCGGCCTTGTCCGCCGAGACCGTTCTCGTGATAACGGTCGCCGACGTGAACCGTCCTCCGGTTCTGAACCATGTCCCCGCCGCGGTGAGCGCTCTGGTGGGCGAAACCATTCGCTTCACTGTTAGCGGCGAAGATCCCGATCGCGACGGTCTGACGTTCAGCGACAACACCGCCAATTTCGATATCAACGCGACGACGGGCGAGGTGGTGTATCTCGCCCTGAACGAGCATAGGGACTCATTCACGGCCACGATCACCGTGTCCGACGGTCGCGGCGGCACCGATTCGAAGTCGGTGACGATCAATATCGCGGCCGACCAAACGCCTCCGCAGATATCCGGCGCGCCTGCCGCTCAGGGCGTTACTCAGAGCCAGGCGACGATCGAGTGGTTCACGAACGAGAACTCGACCTCGATCGTCATGTACGGCATCGGCACGGCTACCATCGCGGCTCCGGTGGGCACCGACCTGGTGAAGCACCACGTCGTGGAACTCACAGGGCTGCAGGCTGGAACCGACTACGTCTTTACGGTCCAGTCGATCGACGAGGACAGCAACCCTTCGGAGGTGAAGGACGGCACCTTCTCGACGAAATCCGAGCCGATCCCGCCACCGAAAATCGTGGGTAGGCCGGTGGCAGACCCCGGCGAGGAGTACGCCATCGTCACGTGGAAGACCGACCGCTACTCGACAAGCGTCGTCGACTACGGCACGGCCAAGGACGCGCTCGGCACCAAGCGGACCGGCGCATCCGCGATAGATCACCGCGTTTCGCTTCCGCTGCTCACATCGGGCACCAGGTACTACTACCAGGTGACGTCGGTCGATCCGGGCTTGCAGTCGGTGAGCAGCCCCGTCGACTCGTTCCGGACGAAGCTGTCGATATACCCGCCGAGGTTCGATACCGCGCCGACGCGGACGGCTCTGTCGCATAACTCGTTCTCGGTAAGATGGAGTTCGGATCGCTCCGTGGCGACCCGGCTCGACTGGGGCGAAACGGCGGCTTACGGCAAGTCCGTCACCGATCCAGACGCCAAGACAGACCACTCTGTGACGGTTACCGACCTCGCTCCGTCGACGGAGTATCACTATCGTGTCGTCTTGCTCGGCCCGGAGGATCTCGGCCCCGAGAAGAGCGGCCCTGTCTACAGCAGCGATACGCCGGTGCGCACTCTGGCCGCGCCGGACATCGCGCCGCCGCGGATCACTGTCGGGCCACAGGAGCCTGTCGTGGGCCACGAGGGCGCTACGATTACGTGGACGACAAACGAAGCCGCGAACTCCTACGTGCAGTTTGGGACCCTTTCGAACGATGTGCCGCCGATATTCAGTGGCTACGGTCCGGCGGTTATCCGGTCGTCGTACGTGCTGGAGCACAGCGTGCCCCTTACAGGGCTGATTCCGATGACGCGGTACCGCTACAAAGTGTTCTCGTACGATCAGTTGGGTAATGGTCCGAGCGCGGAGGGCGTCGGGGACTTCACGACAGCCGATGCGCCCGACGTCACCAAGCCCACTCTGTTGACACCGGTGCAGATCTCCGAGATCACCGACAAGAGCGCTCTTATAACGTGGAAGACCGACGAACCCTCCGACTCCCGTGTGACGTATACCTCCCCCGCCGGGACTGAGGAGATCGTCGACGGTCGCCTCGTGGAGGACCATTCTGTCAGGCTGGGCGGCTTGGAGCCGACCACGAACTACTCCGTTACCGTCTACAGCTACGATGCCGCAAACAACCCCCTCGGGCCGATAGCGAGAGGATTCGGGACCGTCGCGGCGCCCGACCTCGAGCCTCCGGTCATCACTGGCTCACCGTTCGTGCAGGGTCAGACGCTCGACGAGATCACGAACCTCGTCGGTGTCGTCATCAACGTATCCACGAACGAAGTTACGGACCTGGCCGGTCAGTATTCTCTCTACGAAGACCCGGACAGCCTCGCCCTTGGCGGCGTGGTCTCGTCGTCCGGCGAGAAAGACCACGTAATCCAGCTCAGCAACCTGGCTCCAGGCACGAAGTATTTCTATCGCCTGACGTTCACCGACCTTTCCATAGCTCGCAACGTCCTGGTCGATGAAGTGCGCTGGTTCATCACTCGCGCCGGTCGCGACGTCGACCCGCCACGGTTCAAAGCGCCTCCGGTCGCCCAAGACGTGCAGGCAACCAGCTTCACGGTGGTATGGACGACCGACGAGGCGTCGGACAGCAAGCTGTTCGCCGGCACGAGCGCGAGCGCCGACCGCATGGACATAATCAAGAGCGATGGTGCGTGGACCATAGACCACAGCCTGACCCTGACCAATCTGCAGCCCTCGACGAACTACTGGTGGCGCGTAGAGTCGACCGACCAGTCCGGTAACAACGCCAAGTCTCCGGTGTCGAAGGTGCTTAAGACACGGGCGCAGCCCGATGTTACACCGCCCAGGTTCGTCCAGGGACCCACCACGAGTTACAAGAGTAATGTCCTGGCGTCCATCAAGTGGAAGACGGACGATGTGACGACGGGCGAGGTTTTCATCGCCGCCGCCGGTGCCGAGTTCTACAAACAGTATTCGGACACAAGAAAAGACAAGAATCACGGGATGCAGATCACCGACCTCGTCCCCGGCACGGAATACGTGTTCTTCGTCAGAGCGACGAACACTGCGTTTCTGCAGAGCGTGGCTGGCGATACGTCCGCGCCGGAGTTTGCGAACGTGCAATTTATCCAGGTCGCAAACGGGCTCTATCGGCTCTCGGTGCCCGCCCGTGGCGGTTCGTTCACCACGGCGGTCGCGGCGGACGAGACAAACCCGGTCATAACGTCGGCGCCGAAAATCGTCAACGTTACGCAGGGAAGCGCTACCGTATCGTGGTCGACGGATGAGATTTCGACCAGCGTGATCCACGTGCTTGAGAACACCCCGGCGAAGCGAGCCAGGGGCGCTGCGCTCGTGACGTCCGACGTGCTTGCGGACGGTCGAATCGTCGCGAATTCGGATCATATCGCGGACCACCAGTTGACCATCACGGAGCTTCAGCCGTCGACCCAGTACGTCTTGCTCACCGGCTCAACGGACCCGTCCGGAAACGGCGAGACGATCAGCGCCTCGCTTGTCTACCTGACGACCGCCGCAACGGTCGACCTGACTCCGCCGGCACTGGTTTCCGGGTCGATCGCGGCAGCAACCACGCTCACGCAAGCCGTCATGACGTGGCAGACAGACGAGATCTCGGACAGCAGGGTCGAATACGGCACAAGCGAGAGCGCCTTGGATCTGTGGCGGGCGGATTCGGACCCGACACAGAACCACCAGGTGTACCTCACCAACTTGGAGCCGAGCACGACCTATCACTACACCGTTCTCTCGACCGACGCACAGGGCAACGGGCCGACGACGAGCGATGTGCAAACGTTCACGACGCCTGCGGCCGTCGACCTCACCGCACCCGTGGTCGGAACTCCGTCGGTTCCTGCGGAGCTAACGACGGACATAGCCGCGACGATCCGGTGGACGACCGACGAGATTGCCGACACATTCGTCGAATATGGCGAGACCACCTCCTACGGTCTCTCCGTGTCCGACGTTTCTGCGGTCAGCGATCACGAGGTGACCCTCACCAACCTCAACCCTGGCACGACGTATCACTTCAGGGTCACCAGCACAGACCGTGTCGGCAACACCGCCGACCTCAGTGACGATCAGACGTTCCTGACCGCTTCGGTGGCCGACGTTACGGGGCCGGACGCGACGACAACCCTGACGGCCACGCCGGGCGGTAACGTCGTCATTCTGCAATGGGATGCGAGTGCGTCGGCGGACATCGCCAGCTACAGCGTGTACCGCGACGGCAACATATTGCAGACCGGTATCACCGCCACCGACTACACCGATCTGTCGGCGGTAAACGGCACGGCATACGACTATCACGTGACAGGTGTCGATGCCAGCGGCAACGAAGGCACCGCCGGCCCGATTCAGTCCGCCACTCCTTCGTCGGACGAAGCGCCGCAGGCACCGGGACTCCTTGCGCCGGTCGATAGTTCGGCGGCTACGAAGCTCGAGCTGACCTTCAGTATCGAGAATGCGATCAGAGCGCCGTCGAGGAACACGGTGGCACCAACGTACTCCTTCGTTGTTGCAACCGATCCCTCCCTTGGGAACGTTGTTGCAAGGGAATCCGGTGTTCTCGAGGGCACGTCGACCACCGAGTGGACGATCAGTGCGGATCTGCTGGTGAAGGAGACCGAGTACTACTGGGCAGCGGTTGCCAACGACGGCGTGGCGGACGGACCGACCGCCGAACCTCTCGCGTTCGTCTGGAGCGAGTACGTTACGAGCGTCGCGCTTGAGGCGTTCGCCGCCGAAGGCACGCCGGCTGGTGCCGTTCGCGTTGCCTGGGCCCTCAGAACCGAGGGTGCGTCCGTGGGCGGAGTCGCGCTGCTTCGCGGCGACGCCATCGAAGGTACGCAGATCGTGAAGTCGTTCGGCGCCGAAGGTGTTGAAGCCGACGTTCTGGACTTCGCGGCGACACCGGGAACGACCCCGGTCTACTGGCTGCGCGTAACGAGCAGGGCCGGTGAGGCGACCATCTTCGGTCCGGTCGAAGCGACGTCGGTTCTCCCATCGCTGTGGAGTGTGTCTCCGGCTCGCCCGAACCCATTCAACCCGACGACCAGTGTCATCCTGTCCGTGCCGAGCCGCGGGATGGCCAATGTGGCGGTCTACAACCTGCTCGGCCAGTCTGTCAAGGTTCTGCACTCCGGCCCGATCACTGCCGGAAGGCATCTGATGACCTGGAACGGGCTCGACATGCAGGGCCGCGAGATGGCCAGTGGCGTCTACCTGATCCAGCTCGACACCGACAATGGCATACGTAAGATCAGACGCATAACGCTCTTGCGCTAGTATCTGCGCGAGGCACCCGCAACGGATTCCCTGGGCCTGCCTGGCAGGTCCGGGGAATCCGTACGTACGCCACCCCCCTTTCGCTCAACCGATGACAGGCCTTATCGTTGATCGTACGACTCTCACGGGGGCCACACGATGCGTGCGACAGCTATCACTCTGGCGGCGGTTCTGATCGGGATCGGGGGGTGTTCGCTGCGGCCGGCGATCCGATGGCCCGAGCGTCCGACCGGCGAAATGCGGCACGTGCGGAGTGTCGTCGACAGCTTGCTCTCGCTGCCGGAGTTGGCCGCCACCCACGTCGGCCTCGCCGTACGGTCTATCGACGGAGGAGACTGGCTTCTGCTGCACAACCCCGACAAGCTCTTCGTTCCAGCCTCAAACGCAAAGATACTGGTCGCTGCTGCCGCATTGGACGTCCTCGGCCCCGGCAGAACATTCCCTACAAGGCTCTTGGGGCAGTCGGAGCCGACCGATAGTCTGCTTGTCGGAGACCTGTATCTCGTCGCCGGCGGCGCGCCGGACCTCGACCGGGAGGCGTTTGACGAGCTGGCCGGACGGCTGCGCGCCAGGGGGATCGGGAGGGTGCGCGGCAACCTCGTGCTCGATGCGTCGCGATTCGACAGCGCCGCTTTCGGGCCCGGTTGGACGTGGGACGAGGGTCCGGTGTCGTACAACGCACCCGTGAATGCCTTCATGTTCAGCCGCAACACCGTGCGCGTGACGATTCGCCCGGGAGCGGCGCCAGGCGACACGCTAATCGCTGAGGTCATCCCTCCCGATTGCGGCGTGCCCCTGGTGGTTCGCGCCGTCACGCGTCGTCCCCGCGAACAAGCGCCGCGCCTCACGGTCGCCAGGCCGGGCGACACGTTGATTGTGGCCGGTTCGCTGCCACGCGGCGGCGGGCCCGTCACCCGCGTCAGGACGGTCCCCAATCCGATCGCCTATGCCGGAGCGCAGTTCGTCGGAGCGCTAAGCAGAGCGGGAATCGACGTCGAGGGGGACGTCGCGGCGGGGTTGGCGCCCGACTCGGGCGGCGTAGTGCTGGGATGGGTGCGCTCGGCGCCGGTCGACATCCTGGTTCGGCACTTCCTGAAGAACACGGACAACCTCTATGGCGAGGCCTTGGTCAAGCAGATGGGATTCATCTCCTGCGGTGACGGTTCGTGGTCGGCAGGTCTTTCGGCCATCAGGCGATCCCTCGTGAACATAGCGGGGGTCGACTCTGCCTCCTACCGGCTTGCAGACGGGTCCGGCCTCTCGCGCTATAGCGAACTCTCTCCGAGGACGCTCGCAGCGGTCATCGCCGGCGCGCGTGCAAGATTCACCACTGGACCCGAGTTCGAATCCGCCCTCGCGATCGGTGGCGTCGACGGCACGCTGAGGCGCAGACTGGTGGACGCGTCCGTCAGAAGTCGGGTTCGTGCGAAGACCGCACGATGAGTGGCGTCACCTGCCTCTCCGGAGTGCTGGAAACGCTCGACGGCGAGCGGCTTGCGTTCTCTCTGATGATGAACGGCTTCACCGGATCGTCGCGCCCCCTGCGCGCAGTCCAAGACTCGGTCGTATCGGCGCTGAGGAGCGTTCCGAGGCGCCCGATCCCGCCCGGCCTCGGGCCGATCCCCCCTCGGTAGAGGTGGCCGCCGCGATCGGTCGATACCACCGTCGGTTCGACAGCGAAAAACGTCTAGATTGTGCGCTAGGTGTGATGTGTCATGACGTTGTCCTCACCACGTGCACCGGCGAA
>CAZSJP010000206.1:6258-7518 GCA_964606675.1 uncultured bacterium | reverse complement strand
CACGTTCGCCAAGAACATCTCCCTGCCCGGCGGCAGGTCCGTGTCTGCTTTCCTCGATGTCACGAATCTTCTCAACACCAAGCGCCTCAACGGAAGTTTCGCAAACGGGGACGATTACACCCGATACGTCATCGGGCGTCGCCGATCGGGCGAAGACGTAAAGTACGGGGCCGAATCCACGTTCTACATCCTGACAGAGCCGTACAAGGATGAGGCCGGAGCGTGGAAAGCGCCGGTAAGCCCGCGGACGGACTGGTTGCATCACATGACCCCGCGGTATTATCGTTTTGGCATGCGATTCAATTTGTAGTAGTAAGAGTGCTCACCATCATCATCAAGCCACTAAGGAGGGCAAGATGACAAATCGACTGCGTATGTGGGTTCCCATCGCTTTGGGAGCCTTGTGTGTGCTGGTTCTGACGCCGATCGTCCAGGCCAACACGCCGCAACCGACCTATCACGTGGGACGTGTCTGGCTCAACCCGGAGTTCGACGGTGCCGAGGGATGGGGGTCCATGATCGACTACCCCGCCGGCATTCCGACCGCCTCGACGGGCGACATCTCCCGCGGTCATGTGTCTCATGCTCAGAAGAGAGGCACGTATCTGATGAGCTTGGACTGGAAGGACCCGGAAGGAATCGTGCACGCGTATGCGACTTCCTACTTCTTCCGCAGCATGAACTACGACTTCCCGCCGAAGTGGATCCCAGGAACTCAGGACGCTGCGTTCGCCTACCTGTATGGTGGCAACGCTCAGGAGGTCTACCGCTGGGATCGTCCCGAGGTGTGGATAGTGACCTCCGAAGGCGAATCGCAGTTTCAGTTCCGCGCTGGATCTGACTCGGTGACGATCCTTCCGGACCACGGTGGTGTTGGCATGTACAACGCGGCGACGACGAACCCCGATCTGGTCGTCGAGTATGCGTTGGAAATGTGGTGGACATACATCCAGGGCGTGCGCCTGTTCCGGACGCACTACGGCTATCCGCTGGGCAGCCCGCACCAGGATTATGTCCTTGAGGACATTACGTTCACCAACGAAGGCCAGAGCAACCGTCAGAAGCGCGACGGTACCCCGCTCGAAGTTGCCGAAGGCGTAGCAATCGCTGACAACAACCTCGCGGGCGTCATCTGGGCGCAGGCGCTCGACTATCGCAACAAGGCGGTCGGTGGGACGCAGCAGTCGCAGGACACCGAGGGCGCGTATGTCGAGCCCTGGGGCGCAGGCAACGGCTCGGCCGTTCTCCTCTGGGACGGCG
>CAZSJP010000206.1:0-6248 GCA_964606675.1 uncultured bacterium | reverse complement strand
GGGCCTCGACGCCAGCAAAGCCGGGCCGGACTTCGGCGATCCCGCGGAAGACGAGCACTTCGCCAATCACCTCCTGTCGAACGCTGCGGTCGTCATGGGTCCCGTATTCGTCAGCACGGGTCCCGGTGCCGACTACGCGACGCCCCTCTTGGATCAGCCGTCGTTCCGCACGATCAACTATGAGCGCGCGGTCGACTTCGCCGGCAAGGACTATTCGCCGACGACACCCCAAGAGATGCGTGAGTTCGTGGCTGACGGCATAAGCCATATGCCGATCGACCAGGACTATCGCGAGTACGACCTCACACGTGACATCGCAGTCTCGGCCACCGGCCCGACAGCCGTTCTCGGCTACGGTCCGACCGGCGAAGCGGTCACGCCCGGAACGCTTACGGACAGCAAGCTTCACGGTTGGTCCCTGGCTCCCAACGACGCCGTCCGCATCGTGCAGATCTTCGGCGCGGGTGGAATCGATCAGGAAGAGGGACGTCGCATCGGCTCCGACTGGAACGCCGGTGTCACCGCCGGCAACGCGCCGGCTACGTTGATGAGCGCCGCAGACCAGGCATTGGTCCAGACCGGTGTTGACACGGCGATGAAGGCCGCGGCTCTTGCGTGGTGGAACTTCCACGGCGAGCTGCCGCCCAACGTCGATGCCACGAAGCTCATCGCTTGGGACCTGACCGACTTGGCCAACCCGAAGCCGGCTGAGTACGCTCAAGAGTTCAACGTGCCCGACGCTCCGCGTCCTCCCGCGAAGATCCATGTTTCGCCGAAGGACGGCGAAGGTATCATCGTGCGTTTCACGACGGAATCTGAGTCGGACCTAGACCACGACACAGGCGTTCCCGATTTCGCAGGTTACCGCGTGTATCGGCAGTCTGAGACACGTACAGCCCCGTGGGAAGTCATAGCTGACGTCCGCGCCGGCTGGCTCGTGGAAGTTGCTGCGGAAGGCAACGCGCCGGCAGGGCGCTTCCTGCGTGACGTAGACATCACTCCAGGTAAGGACTACTGGTACGCCGTCACGGCGTATGACGACGGCAGCCAGAACTGGGCGCGTCCGGGCAAGTCGCTCGAAAGCCCCCGCTGGTGGACATGGACCGGCTATTCGCACATCGGTGTGACCGCTCCCGCGAACATCGGCGTCGTTGGCGTCGCCGACGCAGTCCCGGGTGCTTTCGCTCTGTCGCAGAATGTGCCGAATCCGTTCAACCCGACCACCACTATCAGCTTCAGCGTGCCCACTGCCGAGCAGGTCACACTTTCGATCTACTCGCCTAATGGGCAGCTCGTTCGTACGCTGGTCGACGGCAACGTCGACGCCGGTGTGCACGACATCGTCTGGAACGGCACCGACCATACCGGTCGTCCGGCCGCGAGTGGCGTCTACGTGTATCGCTTGAGTGGCGAACAGCGCACGATCACGAAGCGCATGGTCTTGGTCAGGTAGCGAACACAGGGATCGATACGATCCTGATTTGGGTTCAGTGCTGACCAGGCTGATGAGGACTGAAGGTGCTCGCGTCCTGCGATGCGAGCACCTTCACCTTTGGCCGGTGCCCGCGCTTTTTTGGCGGGTGGCGAGAATCCGCCACCGAGTTTGGGAAAGAAGGCCCGCAATGACGACTAGAATGCGACGTTGGTCGATACTGGGCATGCTTCTGGGGTTGTTTCTGGTCGCTGCGGCCCCGTCGGCCCATGCGCAAGGTGCCACCACGCTGGACAGCATACTCGTGGTGCCCAACCCCTACAACGTGTCCGGCCAGACATTCGGGCCGATATCCAACATCTTCGGCTACGAACGAATCAGGTTCGCTCACCTGCCGCTGCCGTGCAAGATGAGGATCTACTCGTCGGCGGGCAACTTGGTGAAGACCATCGACTTCGAGGCCGACGACCCCCTTCCTCAATGGGACGGGCGGAACGACGACAACCAGTACATCGTGAGCGATGTGTACATCTACGTTGTAGAACACGACCCCTTGGGCCGCAAGCTAGGCAAATTCGTCGTCATACGATAGCGGCTTACCTCAGTTGCACCGGCGCCATCGCAACGCTTACCAGCAGGGATGGCGAGGAGAGGTTTCATGCGGACTGCGCAATATCTCTTGATGGTCACCGTTGCCCTCGTGTGCGTCGTCGGCACTGCGGGGGCCGACTACCCGTTCCCAGTCGACGCCGACAGCACCTACAACCCCGGCACACCTCAGTGGCGAGGGCAGGCCGGCCTGACGTTCCTGCAGATTGGCGGTAGCGCCCGGGCCGAAGGCATGGGTGGTGCGTTCTCGGCAGTCAGTGGCGATCCGTCGACCGTATTCTACAACCCAGCGGGTATGGCCGCGGTGGACGGCGTCGCCGCCTACCTTGGCAACTCCGAGTGGTTCGCAGACATGTCGCTGAACCATTTCGTCCTCGCAGTCAACACGGGGATGTTCACCGCCGGCATCTCGTACGTCGACATGGACTACGGAGACATACCGGGAACGATCATCGCCGACAACGTTGCCGGCTACGAGAAGATCGGCAACCTAAGCCCGGTCGCATGGGCGATGGGCGCTTTTGTCGCAGTACAGTTCACAGACAGGTTTGCAGCCGGCTTCCATCCGAAGTTCGCCGTCCAGGATTTCGGCGCGAACGCGGTCTTCTCGTACAACCGGGACGAGACCTACATGCACTACGCGAACGACAACCGCGTAAGTACGTTCGCGATCGACCTCGGTACTCAGTACAAGACCGGCTTGCGCAACCTCACCATCAACATGTCCCTAGTCAACTTCGCCCAGTCCCAGCGATATGTAGAGCAGGAGTTCGACCTGCCGCTGACCTATCGGGTTGGCTTCGCCGCTGAAGTCATCGAACTGGTCGCCGGCTACGAGAACCCGACCAACAAGGTCATGCTCTATGTCGATGGCGTAGACCGCCGCGACGTTCCGCTGGATGCAGCAGTCGGTGTCGAGTACATCGCGGACCTCTCCAGCACTATGCCCGGCTTCGGGGCCGCGCTTCGGGGAGGGCGGCGGGCATCCAGCAACCAGGACGCGTCGCTTAGTTTCGGTGGGGGTGTCACGCTGCCGGTGGGCGGCCTCGGCCTTACAGTCGACTACAGCTACAACGATTACGGTCCCGAGCTGACCGCCAGCCGCTTCGGCCTTTCGATCCGACTGTAGCATCTCGTCGGCGTCGGCCAAGCGAGTCTGAGAGATATCGACGGTGGGCACCCCTGAGAGGGCGTCCACCGTCTTTTCCTTCCCGGCGTCGCGATCAGCCGCCGCCCGCGAATCGCTCCATGGATCCCGTGACCAACGTCATCGGATCGTCGATGCGTAGAGTCTCCCGGGTGTACAGCGGCTCGCCGTACCTCGTGGCGATCTTCGATCCGAAATACAGCGCACGAGCCTCCAGCCGATGTAGAAACTCCGGCGTCGATATGTACGTCGGCTCCTCGTCTTCGGGCGCGCCGGGAACTGCGAACTGCGTCCTGTAGCACCTCAGAGCCTCCATCTTGACGGCCCACTGTTCCGTGACGTCCACGACCAGCGACGGAACGAACGTGTCGTGCAGCATGTAGTACCCGATCGCAAGCGGCCGGTGATGGGCCTGCCCAGTGTCCCACTTCCTCAGCCCAGCTCGAAATGCAGCCGCCGGAACGATCCGGCCGGCGGCTGCATGGTCCGGGTGGCGGTCCTCAGGATACGGCGCCAGGACAAGCGACGGTCGAGTGGCTCGTATCGCTCGTATGACCGCATCGTCGGCCTCCGCAGTCGCCTGCATGTTTCCATCGGGGAGGCCGAGGTTGATGCGGTAGTCTATCCCCATGACACGCGCGGCCGCGCTGCATTCGGCGAGCCTCGACTCGGAGTTGCCCCGTGTACCCATCTCGCTGGCAGTCATGTCGGCGATGCCCACCGCGTAGCCGAGTGTGCGTAAGCGTACGATGATCCCGCCGCACCCTACTTCAGCATCATCCTGGTGCGGTGCGAACGCCAGCACGTCTAGTCCTTTCTCGGACAGGCCTGCATCTTCCATCTCGGATTGCGGTCTTTCACCCTCAGTCATCTGCGGCTTTCTTTCTCCATTGGGCTGTCTATCAGCATCCAGCGTGCGCTATCGGGCGGCGAGCCCATCGACGCACCTGAGCATCTCGTTTTCTCTTCCGGCCCGCCCGCCCGAGCCGCGTTCGGACTCGCGACCGTTGACATCGCGAATCCCCGGCGGCATCATTTAGGTGTCGGTCTCCGCAAGAGGCCACTCGGGCCTGTGGCCCCGCGTTCACAACCCGCATCGGGAGATCCCCATCAAATGAGCGATGCACCCACTTCGACGCTCGAGACCGCCTTCCGCCTCATCGATACCGTCACGAGGATCAAGGGGGTCACGGGGGCGATCCTGATGGAAACCGACGGCGACGTCATCGCGGAGGATTTCCTATCGCAGGACGACACCGAACGCTGCGCCCAAATCGCCAACGGGCTGTCTTCCGAGCTTGTCTCCGGCCTGACTCAGCTTGAGATCGGGTCGATGGAGAACGCTCAGATTCAATCCCTCGGTCTGACCATACGTCTGCATCGCAAGGACCGACTGTGGTTGTTCATCTTCGCAGACGACAGCGTGAACCTCGGCATGCTAAACGTCGAGCTTCGAGACCAAGTCGCACTCCTGCAGGTGATCGGCGGCGGCCAGGCCGTTTCCGAACGCGACACTCAGAGAGAACAGATATTCGACTTGCTGCGCGCCGAGGGCAACATCCACAAGATGGTCGACGAACGGTCGGACGATCTTGTAGCCCTTCGCACGATGCAGTCTATGATGTTCCAGACCGCGCTAGACATCGGCGTCGCGCGGCCCGACCTGACCCACAAGCTCAACGACATCAACTACCGCATCTACCGCGATTCGCTGGTGGACATCGGCTTCGACTTCTTCAATCGTAAGACCCTTGATAACTACGACCCTGCGCTGGCTCGGCAGGTTCTGATGGGGCAGATCAACGGCATCGCCGAAATGGTCGCCGGCAAGCTGCTCTAGGCCCTGCCGCCGCCGGGAGGCTGGGCTCGCCGCTAGCGCTGACCCCGGTCGAGGGTCTGTTCGCGCTGTTCCAGTTCCATCTGGAACCGAAGCAGGCGTTCTTCCCACTCACGTAGTCTGATGGATCGTTGCTCCTGCAACTCGATCTTCTGAGTCACGTTGTCCCAGTAGCCCTGCTCGTCAAAGTAGCCTCGGAACAGCCAGTTCGTCCTGATCGCCTCCATGTTCACGGCCAATTTCTCGCTCGCCAGCCTCATATTCGACATCGTGTGGTCGAGCTTGTTGTAGAGGCTGTCGTTCGTGAACAACTGCCCCACCGTTCCCCGACCTTCCTGCACGTTCGACGATATCCGTGTGACCGTCTCTCCGGCTCCGTGCGCCGCCTGAGCGATCGTATGCGAGGCCTCGGTGATCTCTCGGATTGCGACCGCCGCACGGTGCAGGCTGGAGTCCGCGCCGGACGCGAGACTCCGGATCTGTGCATAGAGGCTGTCTTCGGCGATCAATCTCCCAAGCGTACCCCGGCCCTGACGGAGTGTGTCCGCCAGTGCGCCGACTTTGATACTGGCGACTCTGGCGTCCGACCCGGCGAACTGTAGTGTTTCCGCGAGTGCCGCATATCCTGCGAGCACCCCTTCAGCTTGCTCCCCAAGGTCGGTCGACCGGATGCGCAAGTCACGCACAAAGCGCTCTCCTGCCAGGCTTAGTCTCTGGAGACGCACCAACGTCGCGATGACGGTGTCGTGGACCGCGTTCCTGTTCACCAGTGCGCCGATCGACCCACGGCCCGCGTCGATCTTCGCGACGATGGACGATATCGATGCGAGAGCGGACGCAGTGTTCAGCACGATCTCGTCGAAGCTCTCCAATGCCTTGTCGATGTTATCGCTGAATCTGTAGAACTGCAGGGGCGACTGGCCGGTTATCGCGCCGCCGTCCTCCACCACGGGCATATCCGGCGAGCCCTGCGTGATGATGACGAGCATGGACCCTATGAGCCCCTCGGTGCTGATCACCGCCCGAGAATCGGTCCTTATCTGCTGCTTGGCGTCGCCGCGGAGGCTGAAGACCACCCTCGCTCTCCCAGTCGAGTCGGGCAACTCGATTCGACGTACAGTACCGACGTTTATGCCGCTTATGCGGACGAACGCCCCTTCCTGCAAGCCCGCGACATCCTTGTACATGGCGTGGATCTCGTAGCGGTCGGTGAAGAGTTGCTG
>CAZSJP010000205.1:0-7538 GCA_964606675.1 uncultured bacterium | reverse complement strand
CCGCTCCGAGATCACGAACGCGCTTGTCTCCGACGACACGCGATACATGATACGTACGCTGCGGACGCTCGGCCTCGCGATTACGGAGACCGACGACGGCACCATGGTCGAAATCCACGGCACGGGCGGGTCGTTAGTCGTCCCCGACGACGCGGACGCGGTCAGGTTGCATGTCGGCAACGCGGGCACGGCGATGCGCTTCCTCACGGCCGCGCTCACTGTCGGCCAGGGCAGCTACGTGCTCGATGGCGACGCGCGCATGAGAGAGCGGCCCATCGGCGACCTTATCGGCGCGCTCGTGCAGCTTGGCGCCGACGTCGACGCACGCGACGGTCGGTTTCCGCCTGTCCTGATAGGTGGAAATGCTCTACCCGGCGGAATCTGCACGATCGACGGTCGCACTAGCAGCCAGTACATCTCGGCCATCCTCATGGCGGCTCCGTACGCGGACAGCGACGTCACCGTCCGCGTTTCGGAGGGCCTGGTCTCGGAACCATACGTCGCGATGACCCGCCGAGTAATGTCGGATTTCGGCGTGGCGGTGGACGAGCCGGAACGCCACGTGTACCATGTCGAACACGGCCGCGGATACCGTGGCGCGTCGTACAACGTCGAGCCGGATGCGTCGGCTGCGTCGTATTGGTTCGCGGCGGCAGCCGTCACGGGCGGCACGGTTCGTGTCGAGGGGCTCGGCACCGCGTCGGTGCAGGGAGATATGGGCTTCGTCGATCTGTTGGAGCGGATGGGTTGCAGAGTCAGGCAGGGCGATGGCTGGACCGAGGTCGCGGGGGGCGCGCTGTCGGGCATCGAGGCCGATATGCGCGACATATCGGACACGGCCATGACGCTTGCCGCTGTGGCGCTATTCGCCGACTCGCCGACTACGATCACCGGGGTCGCCAACATCCGTGTGAAGGAGTCGGATCGCATATCGGCGGTGGCAACGGAGGCAAGGAAGCTGGGTGCAGCCGTCGACGAATTGCCCGATGGGCTGACGATCCATCCGGCGCGCCTGAACGGCGGCGAGATCGACACGTACGACGATCACCGGATGGCGATGAGCTTCGCGGTGGTCGGCCTGCGCCAGCCGGGCGTCGTCATCCGCGACCCGGGCTGCACGTCGAAGACGTATCCGACGTTCTTCGGCGAACTTGAACGGTTGGGTGCGTAGCGTGACCCCGCCGGTTGTCCGAGGCCAGGAGACGATCCTGGACGAGCGATGCTTTGGCGGCGTACGCCACCTGTTCCACCGCCTCGACGAGATAGATCTGGATTACTGGGAGAACGACGACGAGTTGCCATACTGGGCCGACGTGTGGCCCAGCGGCGAGGTGCTGGCGACCATCATCGCCTCTTCTGGGGCGCTCGACGGGGTCCGCATGCTCGAACTCGGCTGCGGCCTCGGCTTGCCCAGCATCGTCGCATCCCGCCTGGGCGCCGAGGTAGTCGCTTCCGACCACTCTTCGGAGGCGTTGGAACTGCTTCGGGCTAACGCGCTCCTCAACGGTGTCGACATTGGCCGCGTCGAGCTAGACTGGCAGGACCCGACGTTCATCGGACACCGCCCGCTGACCACCGACAAGCGAACCGAGCCGGGGCTGGGCGACTTCGACCTGGTAGTCGCTTCCGACGTGCTCTACGAGTCGTGGCAGCCGAAGGCTCTGGCGTTCATGCTCTCGCGAACGGTATCGCTGACGGGCCAGGCTATCGTCGTCGATCCGGACAGGCTGACCGCGCGAGGGTTTATGGACGAGGCGACGTATCAGGGGTTCCGGGTCGTCAGGCGTGCGTACCCGAACGACGACGAATCGTCGAAGACGACCACGTCGGTTTACGATCTCACATGGCGACGTTGAGCGAACCGGCGGGACCCGAAAACAACAAGGGCACGACCCCGCGTTGCGAGGTGTGCCCATGTCGGTGCCATCTATGACTCACGGCATTGCGCGACATTGTCGTGCAATGCTGGTGCCTCATCTCTAACGCAATCGCCATGCCAAACCGTGTCGCAGGAAGCGAGTTGCGCTATCGCGATGCCAGCACCAGTGGCGCAAGGGGCGGTTGATCCAGGATCGCGCGATACGCCTCCCATTTCCGCAGGATAGCTCCTACGTATGCAACGGTCTCCGACCCGCGGCAGTATCCGTACCTGGCGCGCTGGTAGTGTCGTTTCTGCTCGAGCAGCCTGATGGACACCGCGACGTTGCTCTCCCATCGATCGGGTTCTAGCCCCCGCTGGGCGGCCAGCCGGCGCGCGTCGGCGACGTGCCCGGGACCGGCGTTGTAGCTCGCAAGGCCGAACTTCACAGCTTCGTCGGGGCCGAGCGCTTCGAACCGGGCTGTCTGGGCGGCAAGATAACGGACGCCGGCATCGACGTTCTCGCGTGGCCTCATCGGATTCCGTGCACCCATGATCCTGGCTGTTCGCGGCATGAGTTGCATCAGCCCGAGTGCGCCGGCCCAGCTGCGCGCGCGCGAGTTGAACCCGGACTCCTGCGAAATCTGCGCGGCCACCAGGCGCCAGTCGACGCCTTCTCGCGCTGCCGCATCCTGTATGATCGTGTCGTATGCGGACAATGTCCCGTACTGGCGGAGCTTGGCATGGGAGGCCATGTAGCGTGCGTGTCGGGGATGCCGGCCGAGGTACTTGCGCCTCAGGAGGTTGTAATATCCGGACGCCTTGACCGACTCGACGTGCACGTTGACGGCCTCGGCAAGCAATTTCGCATTCGGCCGCACAAGCCACGCCACCGGGGCGCTCGCGCCCACTCGCTTACCAACGATCAACTCAGGATGATAGATCTGCTCGAGATGCGCGATCTGCAGCGGAACTAGGGCAGCTTCGATCCGACCGTCGACCAGTTCCTGCAAGAGCGACTCGGCATCCCACTCGGGTGCGACCGTCACTATGTTGGCGCTCTCGCCGCTTTCAGCCAGCGCGCGGTGGGCGCGGCTGCCCTCGGCCACGTGTATATCCGTCGGCTCGGCATCTGTGGCCGACGTTCCGGCGTCGGGGACGTCTCTCGTCACAACTACCAACGGCGAGGCGTCGTAGGCCGCGGTTGCCGTCGCCCCCGCGGTGGACGCCGCAACCTCGAACCCGGACGCGACTATGTCTCCCTTCCCCTCGTCCAGCCACCGGGTAGCCTCGTCCGGCGACGACGATACAACCATCTGCAGGTGCAGCCCGTGTCGATCGGCGAAAGCCTTCGCCAAGTCGTATTCGAGGCCCAGCTCCGAACCTCTGTGCAGGAAATACGTGGCAGCCGTGTTCGACGTGATGACGCGCAGCGTGTCGCGACGAGCGATCGAGTCCAGGTCGATGGCCACCGGGCGATGCGCGCGGTGTTCGTATGTCGGGCACGCCTCGGAACCCGATCTCGGAGCGCAACCAAGGTGCGCGACTATCACGAGCATCGTGGCGATTGCCAAGGCGGCTCTTGGAATGCTCCCCATATGCTGTCCCTCCGGTCCGCAGGCTTAAGAAGCCCGCTGCGGCGCGATCCCCGCGCCGATGCACCCCAATTGAGCAATCGCTGTGCCAAATCGGTACAGCCACACAACGGCGTGTCAGGCACTCGTGTTGGCGCGGATCGCCTGGACCAAGGCGCGCACGCCGCGTACACTTGAGTCGGGGTCCGGCCTCGGACAGCAACTCGCACCGGCCCGACGCAAGGCGCGACGATCCTCAACGTAATCTCCCGATGACAGGTGGGCAGTCTGTGATGGCATCGAATAGACGGGCGCGTCGGCGATGGCTTGCCGTGTCCGTTGGCGTGCTGGCTCTGGCGGTATCCGGGTGTTCGGACGACACGCGCGAGACACCGGTCGATGCGACGATCGTCCTCGTCGACGCTCTGGGCGACACCGTCGCCTTGCCGTACGCGCCGCGCAGCATCGTATCGCTCGCGCCCAGCCTCACGGAGCTTGTCTTCGTTCTGGGCCGAGAGGACCGGCTCGTCGGCGTAACCGAGTACTGCGACTACCCTCCCAACGCGAAACTGGTACCGCGCGTGAGCGGCTTCAACATCATCAACCACGAAGCGATCATCGCGAAACACGCGGAGTTGGCGCTCGGGGCGCGCGGCAACCCGAGGGAGGAACTGAAGAAGCTCAAAGCGATGAACGTCCCCGTGTTCACATTCGAGATCACGTCGCTGAATCGCCTCGTGAGCGCCGCCGGCATGCTCGGACGGCTGCTGGGCTGCGCCGCTGTCGGCGACAGCGTCAGCGCGTCGTGGCGAAGGCGAATCGACGACGTCGTGAGTCGCGTGGGTGCGATCCCGGAGGAGGAACGCCTCGGAGTGTTCTTCGGAGGCGTCGACGAGCCACTGTACACAGTCGGCCCCGGCGGCTTCATACACGACGTGATCGAGACCGCGGGCGGGCGAAACATCTTCGGCGACATGGGCGTTCCATGGCCACGTGTGGACCTGGAGACCGTGGTGGCCCGGAACCCCGACGTCATAGTGGCAACCGGGATGATCCCGTCCGATACAGAACGGATTCGCGGCCAACTCCACACCGCGCCCGGATGGCGAACCATGGCCGCGGCGAAGAACGACCGGCTCGTCGTGCTTGGCGACGCGATCATGCGAGACGGACCGCGCCTCATCGACGCCCTCGAACTGCTGGCCAGAGAGCTCTACCCAGACCGGTTCGAGGACGGTTGACGCTTTTCGCGCGTGTCGATACAATCTTAGGTTGTAGCATGCCTCTCGGCTGCGACAACTCCAACGGGGGTACCGCATGGCATCCGGGGATACCAGAATCGGATTCATCGGCGCGGCCGGCATGGCGCGCGCGCCGAGGCCCGGCTGCACCTGCGGATCGACGATCTCGAAGCGTTCCCGGACGAGGTCGAGCTTCCGCCCGGGGACGCATTCGAGGATGACAACATCGACCGGGTGTTCCTCGACGCGGTCCGCACCGGAGACACGTCGAGTACTCTATCTCCATATGAAGACGGCATGAAGACGCTTGCGGTCACACTTGCAGCCAACGAGTCGTCGCAAACAGGCAAGACCGTGCGGCTGAAGTAGCGGAACGGCCGACATCGGTATAGGCCGCTGTCGCAACCAATGGATGCGCCGAGCGAAGCAACTCGCCGGCGATGAAGGGAGTCGCTGAACGTTGGGTGAAATGCTGTTTACGTTCGCATCTACGGCCGCCAGAATAGAGGGCGACCTCACTCCACTCAGGGGCATGGGACGGCTCGCCGACGTGCTGCATCCACACGGTGTGCGGATCACGTGGCTTGTGAGCCAGGCCTCGGCCGAGGCGTGCGCGAACCAGCTAACGGGCTGGCACGAGCGGTTCGGCGACGACGTGGCGCTGGCGCCGGCCGGGATGACCGGGACTGCCGATGAGCGCGCCGAGGCCGCCACAGCGGCGAGAACGGCCCTGCGCAAACGACTGCCCTGGACGAACGCCGACACGGCACACGGCGGGCATCAGGACCATGCGACGATCCAGGCGCTGGAGAAGGCCGGGTTCGTCGGTGTGTTCGGCCTCTGCTGGGAGCAGATCGAGGTCGACGAGATAACCGACCGCGGTTGCCCATGGGGGTTCTACTACATGGACCCCGAGGTACGCACCGCGCCGAGCAAATCCGAGCGAGGCATCCTCGGCATGGAGTGGACGGCACGCGACCTGCTCAAGGCGTTCCACTCCGGCAATCCGTGCATATACAGCACTGACGTGAACGACGTCTCTCGCGCCGGCGTGTGCTCGTGGCGCGACATCGACTACCTCCGGGGGATGTTCGACAACTACCACGCCAACCTGCGCTTCAACGACCTCGTATTGTACCAAGTCCACCAGGAAGCGCACGAGATGGACGCCACCTTCGGGTGCTATTCGGAAGAGGACGTAGCCGAAGCCGAAGCGATGCTCGACGAGCTTGCCGCATACGTCGTCGCGCACCCGAGCGTCCGAACGGCGACGCTCTCCGAAGCAGCGGCCCAGTATCGCGAGAGATATGACCGAACCGCGTCGAGCAGCATGCTGTGGACCGATACGCCGACGCCGGCGTACAACCTCGACTACGGTCGGGGAACGCCTCGCGGACCGTGGCCCAAGACGTTCCTCTACTACGACACGGACTGCCAGATGATGTTCATCGACGGCAAGTTCGAGCCGGTATGCGTGCGGAACTACCGACAGCGCGAGACATCCGGCGCCGAGGCGATGGCAAGCTACTTCGAGGAGCCGCAGATACCGCGCGTTCGCCTTCGATCCCACGCCCGAACGAGCTACGGTATGGACCTGCACATGACGGTCGAGGCGCCGAAAGCCATGCCGTTCGGCATCACGATATGGGAAGACCTCGGCCCGTATCTGCTCGATGTTGCGCCCGGTCTGATCGATCACAAGCTGATCTCGCAGGAACTTCTGTTCTTGCGCTACGACGTTGAAGCAGGTTCGACGGAAATCGAGATACATTTCAAACGGAAATAACAGGGGCGGCCGCATCGGTCGGCCCCACGTGAACCACGCCGCAGCATCGGAGAATCGGCCGTGAAAGCAGTTCTCATTGAATCGACGGGACGGCTCGCGATACGCGACGTTCCAGTGATGCCCATGGACGACTACCAGGCGCGCACGCGTCTTGTCGTCGGCAGCCTGTGCAACAGCACCGATCGAAAGCTTCTGGACGGGACATTCTCCGGATGCACCGATTTTCCGGCGGTCCTCGGCCACGAAGCGGTGGGCGAAGTGACGGAAGTCGGCAGCAAGGTGCGCAACTACAACGTCGGCGATCTGGTGATCCGCCCACGGATGTACTTCAACGCCGACGTGGGCATCCGGGAGTACTTCGGCTCCTTCGCCGAGATGGGGCTGGTAACCGACCGGCTGGCGATGGTCGAGGACGACCCGACCGATGAGCTGGGCGACTTCGGACACGCGCAGCAGGTGCTGCCGGAGGGAATCGACCCAACGTCCGGCGTGCTGGGGATAACCCTGAAGGAAACGTTGAGCTGGACCCGGCGGTTCGGCATCGGCCCCGGGACGAGCGTGCTTGTGTTCGGCACCGGGCCGGTTGGCGTGTCGTTCGTAGTGTTCGCGAAACTGCTCGGAGCGGACCCCGTCTACCTGGCGGGCCGAACCGAGTCGTCGATCAAGCGCGCGGCGGCGAAGTGCGAGCCGACAGACACAATCGACATCACGGACACCGACGTGCCGGCAACGATCCGCGAGATGACCGGCGGCGCAGGCATCGACCGGGTGATCGAGGGCGTGGGAGACACGTCGATCGTCGATACGGGGATATCGTGCCTATCCGAGAACGGCCTGATCGGAGTATACGGCGTCGCCCCGAGCACTCAGTCGGAGGCAAGCAACAAAGACGACGAGCGGGTCAAAGTGATCCATCCCGACGAGGCCGAGGTGCACGAAGAGCTTTTCGGCATGCTGAGGGACAAACGTCTCGACGCCGAGAAGTTCATGTCGCACCGCCTCCCGTCGAGGCAAGTAGAACGGGGCTTCGAATTGCTCCGTCAGCGCCAGGCGTTCAAGGTGGTGCTGGACTGGTAACC
>CAZSJP010000204.1:5990-7575 GCA_964606675.1 uncultured bacterium | reverse complement strand
GTAGCCGACTTCGTCGACGCCGCCAACCGCGCTCACGAACGCGGCCTGCGCGTCTGCGGTCACGTCATCTTCGGATTCCCGTGGGAGACTATCGACCACATGCGCGCCACCGCCGACCTGGTGGCCGAGACCCGCCTCGAAGGCGTCAAGCTCCACTCGCTCTATCTCGTGCCCGGCACGGCATTGCACGACGAGGTGGCGCGGGATCGTCTGCGGCTCCAAACGCGGGATGAGTTCGCTGCCGTTGTCGCCGACGCTCTTGAGCGCTTGCCCCCCCAAACGGTGATACATCGCCTCACCGGCGACCCGCCGCGCGAATGCCCTGCGATCCCCGAATGGACCCGCGACAAAGACACCACCATCCGCATGATCGCCGCAGAGCTTGAGCGCAGAGGGACGCGGCAGGGAGTTGGGTGAGGGCGGCGATAGGGTCGGCAACCGCAAGATACGGCCATCACCCCTCTACTCCCACATGTCGATCACGACCTTCAGGCACTGTTCGGGGTGCTCATCGACTAGCCGGAACGCTTCATCGGCTTTGCTCAGCGGGAGGACGTGCGTGATGTAGTCGTCGACGGGGATCGCCCCGGTCGTGATGTGCCGCCAGACCTCCGCCAGCACGCGACGCAGCCCCCAGTGCGTCGTATCCGATTCGATACGCTCGTGCAAGGCGACCATCTTCGTCGCGCCGCCCATGCCGTGGGACGAGTGGTGGAACTCCTCGCCCAGGAACAGCCCGCGGCCCTCGCCGCGATGAAAGCCGCCGGCGACGACCGTGCCGTGCGGGTTGGCCGTCACGCGGAAACACTGGTGCAACGCCTCGTAGCTGCTCGACATCTCGAACGCGACGTCGACCCCGACGCCTCGAGCGATCTCGCGGACTCTGTGCGCAAGTTCCGGTTCGTCAGGGGCGAACGCATGGTGTGCACCGGCTTTGACGGCTTCCGCACGACGCGACGGCAGCGGGTCGACGGCAACGATCGGGTTGGCGCCCGCCAGGCGACAGAAATGTGTCAGAAGCAGCCCGACGATGCCCTGGCCGAACACGACCGCGCTTTCGCCGAAGCGTATCTCGGAACTGAGGAGAGCGTCGAGAGAGACGCCACCGAGCGCGAGGAACACGCCGAGTCTCGGCTCGAAGCCATCGGGCAGGCGAACCAGATACGGATCGTCCCTATCGACCGCCGCGTATTGCCGGTGCCCGACCGCCGCCGTGTAGAGGTCGCCGATGGCAACGTCGTCTACGCCCTCGCCGCACGCCACGATCTCGCCCACGTCCTCGTAGCCGTGCACGGACGGATACAGCGATGCCGAGTCGTCCGGCTCGAACAGCCCGTCGCGCACGACCTTGGTACGCCCCGGCACCATCCCGCGGTAGGCGTTCATCTCGGTGCCGTGGCTGATGCCCGAGTGGATGATTTTCAGCAGTACCTGCCCCGGCCCGGGCTCCGGCGTCGGTGCTTTCCGGAGTTCGGCCTCGCGCGGCGCGACAAACTCGACCTGCGTGTGCATGGGTTCCTCCCGAAAGCTGTGCCGTCGGCCCTATGCCCCGAAACCGGGAACATCCCCTCTCGAAGCGGCGTCT
>CAZSJP010000204.1:0-5980 GCA_964606675.1 uncultured bacterium | reverse complement strand
ATATTACGCGTGAGCGCACCGGCCCCGCAACCGATGCGGTTCAAGCCGTGGCGCGGCATGGACTTTGCATTGACAACGCGGCCGGTGGCAAGTAGTTTCGTATCGTCCCGCGGGGCGAAGCCCTGCACGTCGCGCACGAAGGAGCCGATGTCGGATGAGAAGAGTCATACAGAGCGTGTTGGCGGCGCTACTGACGGCGGCTGCGGTCGGTGCGGCCATGAGTGGCCGAGACGTGCTCGACCGTATACGTCGCACGTACGATCGCATGGACACGTTCCAGGCCAACTTCGAGCAGACGTTTGTATGGAAGCTGGCCGGGTCGAGGCAGGAGATGCGCGGTCGGTTCTACATGAAGAAACCGAGCAGCTTTCGGATACAGACCGACGTCCAGACCGTCGTGACCGATGGCCGGATCGTGTGGAGCTACTCGCCGGCGACGATGCAGGTCATCATCAACGACTACGACCCAGACACCATGCCGCTCCGCCCGGACAATTTCCTGTTCCGTTTCCCGGACGACAGGCGCGCGACCCACGTACGCACCGAGACCATCGGCGACACGGACTACCACGTGGTGGACGTCGCCCCGAAGGACTCTACGCTCGGCATCGACGCGATGCGCGTGTGGGTCGACGACGACAGATGGCTCGCCAGGAAGGTCGAGTACGTCAGCATCTCGGACGACACCACCCGGTACGTGTTGAACCGCGTCCGGATGAACCCCAGCCTGCCCGATTCGACGTTCTCGTTCACCATACCGCCAGGTACCGACGTGGTCGATTTCCGCGCGTCGGCGATACGGTAATATTGCATGAGATCGGTACTTAACGCGCTAGTTGTGGCGGCCAGCTTCGCCGCATCCGTCGTAACCGCCGGTGCGGCTGCCGAACCGGCGTCGCCGGCTCGATGGTGGGTGTATCTCGCCGACAAAGGGCCGACAACAGACACCAGCCTGCCGACCGACGAACGACCGCTCTATGCGCCGTACGTCGCCGAAGTCGGCAAGATCGCGCCCATACGCAACAGATCGAGATGGTTCAACGCCGTCAGCGTCACCGCGTCGGCGGATGAGCGGAATCGTCTGCTGGCGCTCGCGTGCGTCAGAGCGATCGAGCCGGTAGGACGTTACCGTCGCGCAACAGAACCCGAAAGCGAAGAGTCTCCGCTCCCTGCGGCCAAGCCCGCCGGAGCCGCCGCGTTCGACTATGGTAGCTCCACGAAGCAGATCGAGGCGATCAGCGCCCAGGCACTTCACACGCTCGACCTTTCCGGCGAGGGGGTGACCGTCGCGGTGTTCGACGACGGGTTCGGCAACGTGGATGCGCATCCGGCGCTCGCGCACCTGAACATCGCCCACCGATGGGACTTCGTCGGCAACGACGGCGACCCGAGCGGAGGCGTCCATGGCACGCAGGTGCTGTCCGTGATGGCTGCATTCCAGGAGGGCGCGATCATCGGCCCGGCCTACGGCGCTCCGATCTTGCTCGCACGGACCGAAGCAGCCGGATACGAGCGCCCTGTCGAGGAGGATAACTGGGTCGCCGCCGCCGAATGGGCGGACTCGCTCGGAGCACGGGTGATCCAGTCAAGCGTTGGCTACAACTACTTCAAGGACGACGCGCAAGGGACATGGTCGCAATACAGCTACACGATCGAAGACCTGGACGGGAAGACGGCGCTCATCACACGCGCGGCACAGAAAGCGGCGTCGAAGGGCATCGTCGTCGTCGTGGCAGCCGGGAACGAGCGTGGCTCCGGATCCGCCGCCTTCTGGCACGGTAAGATACTTATGCCCGGCGACGGAGACTCCGTGATAGCCGTCGGCGCCACGAACTTTGCCGGGTACATGAGTCCGAACAGCTTCAGTTCCGTCGGCCCAGCGGCCGACGGCCGGATCAAGCCGGACGTGTCCGCGCCGGGGCTGAGCATCACGGCGGTCAGCGCCACCAGCACGGGGATCGCCGGGGTGCAGGGCACGAGCTTCGCTTCGCCATTGGTGGCGGGCGTCGTCGCGCTGCTGTTGGAGGGGCACCCGGACTGGGACCCGATCAACGTTAGAACGGCGCTGCGATTCTCAGCCGACAGATCGCTTGCTCCGGACACGACCGCCGGCTGGGGCATGATAAGCGCGAAGCGGGCTTTCGACGCCGACGTCGCAGTCTTCGGACGAGCGATCGACAGGGCAACCGGGCAACCCGTGAGCGGCGCGTACGTGAGATTGTACGGTGGCGCTCAGACGGTCGCGGCTAGATCGAGCACGAACGAGAGCGGCTGGTTCAGCTTCGAGCGCTTGGAGCCGGGCACTTATACCGTGAGCTCCTACCTGGAGTTCGGCAAGCTGCCGACGGACGAGATCCCGATCACGGTACCGGCGCCACCACGGGAGCTGCGCCTCGACTTGGCCGACCGGACCCCGGTCTCGGAGGCCGTCCCGACGTCATTCTGGCTCGGCAGCCCGCGCCCGAACCCCGCCAACCCCACCACGACTATCCGATACCGCATCCCGGCGGCCCACGTTGGCGAGGCCGTCCATATGCGAATTGTGTCGATCTCCGGCCAGGCGATCCGCGATATCCGAACCGGAGCTTCGTCGGCGGGATCGCTCTTCTGGGACGGCACGGACGAACGCGGAATTCCGATGGCAAGCGGCGTGTACGTTGCTTTCATCTCGTTCCGCGGCGAGTCTCTCACCCGAAGAATGACCCTTCTTCGATAGGCGTGCCGCTCCGGCCCGCGATGCTCCGGTGGTCAACCGAGTGCCGGAGCATGTACATTCCAGGTCACGATTGCTGTTGTCCGAAGCGACTGCCGGCATGCCCGGCAGCGTGCGGAAGAACCAGGGAGGCGACATGGAACGTCTCTGGGCGCCATGGCGCGTGGAGTATGTGGCGAGCGAAGAGCCGCCACCACCCGGTTGCGTATTCTGCAACGCCGCGGGCGGAGACGAGAGGGGTGGCAACCTGGTTCTCCGTCGGGGCGAGCTGACGCTCACCATGATGAACCGATATCCGTACAACAACGGCCACATGCTTGTCGTGCCGAACCGGCACGTTGCCGGCTTGGACGGTCTCACCGCGGACGAGCGGGCCGATATCATGGATTCGACGTCGATTGCGGTCCGGATGCTGCGCCAGGCCCTGAACTGTGACGGGTGCAACGTCGGCATGAACCTGGGCAGCGCCGCCGGCGCGGGGATCGAAGCGCACCTGCACCAGCACGTCGTGCCCCGCTGGAGCGGTGACACGAACTTCATGACCGTTGTAGACGACATCCGGGTCATCCCGCAGGCGTTGAAGGCGACCTACGACGCGCTGTGCGCCGCCTATGTACAGAACGGCCTCGCCTCGTGACGGACACGGAAGGTCGTCTGGAAGAGAAACCTGCCGCTCGACGGCAATGGCTGCGGTTCGGACTGAGCAGGGCGAATCCGATGCGGCTGGTCCGGATCGCTCTGTATGCGGCGATTCTCGTCGCCACCTACTTCCTGGTGACGGACCTGCGCGGCCGCATCCCGATGGCGTTCGGCCTTACGCCGATCGAGGTCAGAGCACTCTCGGTGGCGACGACGGAATACGTTGCCGACTCGGCCGGGACGAATATGGTAGACATGCGCGTCACGGTTGAGATCGTGGCGCGAGATACGATGGCGGGTGGGCTGCAGTTGCGGCAGTTCCACCTCATCGGAGCAGACGGCCGGAGGTTTCGGCCTTACGCGAGCAGCCTGCTGTTCGGCGTCGACGGAAAGCTCCATCTCGCACCTGGCGATACGCTTCTGGGCACGCTTCTGTTCGCGCTGCCGGCCGACGAAGAGCCCGAAGAACTCTGGTGGGAACCATGAGCGTCGTGCACGGCTCGGTCATCGAGTTGGACATAGACAGCCAACCGTACGGTCCCGATTCGCTCGGAAGGGTCGAGGGCATGGCGGTGTTCGTCGGCGGCGCGGTGCCCGGCGACCGAGTGCGAGCGCAGGTGACGGAGGTCCGCTCAAGATACGCCCGCGCCAAAGTGACGGAGATCGTTTCGGCCTCACCGTCACGGGTGCCGTGCGATTGCCCGGTAGCCGATCGCTGCGGAGGATGCCAGTGGCAGCCTTTCGCCTACGACCGGCAACTGCACGCCAAACGGCAGGCGGTCTACGACTCGCTCGTCAGAATCGGCGGGTGGGAGAACCCGCCGGTAGGTGAGATAGTACCCAGCCCACGGCTGTGGAACTACAGGAACCGTGCGTCGTACGCAACCGAATCGAGAGGTGGGCACTTCCGAGCCGGATACAAAGCATGGCGCAGCCACGACCTCGTACCAATCCGCACTTGCCCGCTGAACATGCCCGAGTTCGACAAGGTGCTCGCCGAGATGATGGACATCCTCGGCACCGGGCCAGGCGCGAGGACGGCTCGGGCGATTCATACTATCGCGGCGCGCCAGAGCGAGAGAACCGGCGAGATACTCGTGCGACTGACAGTCGATAGGAAGACGCGGCTTCGGCCAATGGCCGAGATGCTTGTGGAGCGCTGCGGGGAAGTGGTGGGCGTCGTGACGAATATGCCCGGCAAACGGCAGCGTCCGCACGACCGAGTGGTGCTCGGCAGAAGCAGTATGATCGAGCGCGTCGGAGGCTGGTCGTACCGTGTGTCGTCGTCGTCGTTCTTCCAGGTCAACCCGTTTGTAACGCCTGAGTTAGTCCGCATCGTGATGGATGCGGCCAGACCTTCGGCGGGCGACACGGCTGTGGACGCATACGGCGGCGTGGGCCTGTTCTCGGTGCCGCTCGCCGAGACGGGTGCGCGGGTTCATCTGATCGAATCGGACGCATCGGCGACCGCCGACGCTCGCCGAACGCTCATACGCAACCGCGTCCGAAACACCGTAGTACACCGCGAAGCCGTCGGGGCATCCTCCACCAAGAACCAACGCGCTGACGTCGTCGTGTGCGACCCGCCAAGAAGCGGCGCAGGTGCCGACGCTATGCATGCGCTGATTCGCATGCAGCCATCCCGGTTCGTGTACGTCGCTTGCGATCCGGCCGCGCTTGCTCGCGACTCGGTCGTGCTGAGGGAATCCGGCTATCAACTTGCGAGCGCGACGCCCTTGGACATGTTCCCGCACACGTTCCACGTCGAGACCGTCGCATTGTTCGAGCTATGATAGAGCGATCGCGCCGCAAGCCGCACCGCTTCGTCGAGGACGTGGACGTCGATGCCGCATGGGAAGCCGACGGCGGCCCATCGGTCGGCATTGTGCTGGTCGAACCGGAGATTCCTCAGAACACAGGGACTATCGTTCGCCTCGCCGCCGCCACGGCTTGCCCGCTCCACCTGGTGGAGCCGCTCGGCTTCAGCATCGATGAGCGATCCGTGCGCCGCGCCGGCTTGGACTATTGGCGGCACGCGTCGGTGAGCGTGCATCCGTCGCTCGACGCACTGCAGGGGTCGGCACCAACGGGAAGATTCTGGCTGACGTCGAAGCGTGCTCGGATGCCCTACACCGAGGCGGGGTTTGAGCCTGGCGACTATCTGGTGTTCGGCAAGGAAACCAGCGGCCTACCACCGGAATGGATAGACGAGAACGCCGAGAGAGCCATACGCATCCCCATGTTCGGCCCGGTGCGGAGCCTGAACCTCGCCAACGCCGTGTCGATCGTCGTCTACGAGGCGCTGCGGCAGCTTCGCGAGTTCGAGTGACGCGCCGCAATCGACGGGTACTCCGGGGCGGCGCGCATCAGGGCGTCTCGTCAGATCCTCTCGCCCAACTCCCCCTGCCGCTTCGGGCAGAAGCGGCACACGCGACGCCGGCGAAGTAGGCCAGCCCCGCTACTAGCAGAATCCCAGCGCGGGGCAATCCCCAGTGAAACGCGCTCCACGCGATGAGTGGACCTGCCGCCGATCCCATGTCGAACGCCGTTACGAACCTCATCACGACACGCGGCCCTCTTGCGCCCGCCTCCGCCGTCAGGATGACGTGAAGCCCGGCGGTGCAGACG
>CAZSJP010000203.1:0-7592 GCA_964606675.1 uncultured bacterium | reverse complement strand
GGCCGCTCGGCCGGCGCCTGGGACAATCGTCCCCAATCCCGACGGCGGGGTGGTAGTCTTCCAACTTGAATCATGGGGCTCGCCGAACATGGATCTGACCGACGTATTCGGCAAACTGAGCCACGTGTCCGCGTACATGTACGCGGAAGTCGAGAGCGATCGCGATACGTCGGCGTACTTGCACGTCGGCACCGACGATGCCGCCAAAATGTGGGTCGGGGGCACGCAAGTCATGTCGGACGTCCTCGACGGGTCGGCCAGGCCGTCTCAGCAGGTCATTCGCGTCCGTTTCAGCAAGGGGCGAACGCCCATCCTGCTCAAGATAGATCAGGCTCTCGGCGGCTGGGGTGGATACGTCGAGTGTTCGAATACGGCTGTTGTACATCGCTCGCGACCGGATCGGTGGGGCCAGATCCCCGCCGACGTGAGGTACCTGATCTGGCTGTTCGCCGTCCTCGGCCTCGGGTGGATTCCGATCTTCCTGTGGCTCAAGTATAAACGTGAGCGAACGCTCGACAGGCAGCGATACAACATACGCATGGCGATGATCGAGAAAGGGCTTGCGCCCGCGAAGACCGCACCCGCAGAGGATGCCCCTGCTTTCAAGGGCATGAGACGATCCCGAATGTTCGTGTGGGGGCTCGTGCTCGTTCTGATGGGCGCAGCGATGACGATTACGGAGGTCGCCGCGCACGGCCTTGGCCGAGCGGGCTTCGAGTTGACCGTGATGTTCGCCGGAATCGGTCTCCTGATCGCCCTGAAACATCTGAACAAGATGGAGCGCGACGACGGCAGGGAGGCCGACGACGAATCCGAGAGCCTATGATCCATCGGAAAGCGCGAACCGGGCGCCGATAGCCCCACGGCGCTCACTCTCTTGATCAGCTACCAGCCGTTGTCAAGACGAGGAGACCACCAATGAGTGCCCGATCGGCAGCCATCGCATCTCCCATGGATCGACCGCGAGCGATCCGACTGCGAGAGACCACTCTCCTATCGCTGCTGCTCGTCGCGTCATCCGTGCATAGCACAGATACCTCCCATGTCGGGGATCTCTCCGACCTTCTCGATGGCGACCGGAAAATCGCGATCCAATCCTGGCTTGTCGCCGGGCCATTCGCAAGTGCCGACCTTTCGGACCCTCTGCCGACCGGCCCGAAACGCACTGGGTACGACACGGATTTCCTCGCGTTCATCGGCGGCGAAGCGACCGCTCGGCCGAGGCCGGGCACCGTCGTTCCTAATCCCGATGGTGATGACCTCGTCTTCGAGCAGCAAACGTGGGCAGGATCATTCATAGACCTGACGAAGCCGTTCGGCAAACTGACCAATGTGTGCGCGTACATCTACGCCGAAGTGGAGAGCGACCGCGATACTTCGGCGTATCTGCACGTCGGCTCCGACGATGCGGCGAAGATGTGGGTCGGCGGCGTCCAGGTCGTGGAGCACCCGCTCGACGGGGGCGCCGAGCCTTCCGAGCACGTCGTTCGCGTCAGTTTCAGAAGAGGTCGGACCCCCATATTGGCCAAGGTAGATCAGGCCGGCGGCCGTTGGGGTGCATACGTCAAGGTCGCTTCCGATTCGGTGCCCGAGGCGGAAGAGAAGCTGTTCTTGCCCGCCCTGGACCCGAGTTTGCAGCGGGAGTTGACGGAATGGCTCGCTGCGAACGGGAAGGATCCGGTCGAGTACGTCGTGGATCTTTTCGATAAACGCGATGTGGTCATTCTCTGGGAGTACCAAGGGATAAAGCACAATCAGTTGCTCGTACAATCCCTGATCGGCCCGCTCTACGAGGCGGGCGTTCGTACGTTGGCCACGGAGTATCTCCGCCGGGACGACCAACCCCGAATCGACTCGCTACTGACGGCACCGGAGTGGGACGAGGGTGTGGCGCGCGACCTCCATTCTCGTGTGTACATATGGATGGGATATCGTGAGTCTATCGACGTCTATCGCTCGGCATGGGCCGTGAACGGCTCGCTCCCGGAGGGCGCTCCGCCTTTCCGCATACTCGGTCTGAGTGGCACGTGGGACTGGGCCGGGCTGGCCGAGATGAAGGCGGGGGGGCGTTGGGCCAAGCTACGTCTTCTCCCCTCACTTCTGCTTGGCAACTTTTTCGACAGGGACTGGGTGCCTCCGATCGTCGAGACCGTGGAGCCGCCCGGTGAGAAGGTCTTGGTCCATTGCTCGCAACGTCACGCCTTCACACGGTACAAGCAGCCAATTGCAGTAGACGGGAAGTTCGTTCGCTTCATGGACGGACGCTACGACGACGTGTTCGGCTACCGCCTGCATCTCGAACTCGGAACTCGCTTGGCGATGGTGTATCTGCACGCCCCATGGCCCGGCAAAGAAGGATGGAGCGATGGCGTTGTCTACCCGGCAGACGGCATCATCGATACTCTCATGCTGGGCCGCGCCGGCGGGCCGCACCCGGTTGGCTTCGATGTTGCCGGCAGCCCTTTCGGGCGGTTGGTGACGAGCGGCTCATACTATCGCTATGGGTACGAGCCGTTCTACCTAAAGGACTTCTGCGACGGCTGGATATACACGAAGCCGTTCTCGGAGTATGAGGGCGTGACGTCGATCGAGGGGTGGGTGAACGAGGGCAATCTTGATCAGGCTCGCGCAGGCATGCCGAAGCTGGATATGTCTACGTGGTCTGTGGCGGAGTTCAAGAAGGGGTTCGCCGAACAGGCCGGCGAGGTGCCGCGCCGAATCCGCCACCTGCGCTGACGGCTCTTCCCGAACGAACGACCGGATCGACGACAGCGGACGACTGGAATCAGGGACATGCGAAGTAGCTCTATCCTTCCGAGGCTCAGTGTGGGCAGGCCCGTGACTATGGTGACGTGCTTCGTTGCGTGCCTCGTGGTCGGGTTCATAGCCTACTCGCGAGTTCCTGTGGCCCTGATGCCAACTGGAATGCAAGGCCCATGGCTAGGCCTGCAAGTGAGCTACTCCAACGCGAGCCCGGCGGAGGTCGAACGACGGATCGCGCGGCCGGTCGAACGCATCGTTCGCACGATGCAGGGCGTTGAGAGCGTCTACTCCAATAGCGGCTCGGGCGGATGCTGGCTAAACGTCAGGTTTCGGTCCAATACGGACATGTCCGAGGCATACAACCAACTCCGCGACCGTTGCGACCGCATCTTGGCGGAGCTGCCCAGCGACGTCAAGCGCGTGACAATTCGCAAGTTCGGGATGGGCGATCTGCCAGTTCTCTTCATCGACTTCGCCGCGCATGGAGTGCGTGGAGACGTCAATGCCATCATCGAAGAGC
Source organism: uncultured bacterium (assembly GCA_964606675.1). Classification (GTDB taxonomy): domain Bacteria; phylum Latescibacterota; class MWCZ01; order MWCZ01; family MWCZ01; genus CAZSJP01. Next base: position 4,309 of record CAZSJP010000203.1, on the reverse strand, counting down.
ACGTCAAGCGCCCGCTCGAAGCGGTGGACGGCGTCGCCAACGTGAACGTAAGGGGTACGGTAGCTTCGCGGGTGCAGATCAGACTTTCGCGCGCCAGGATGAACGCACACAGAGTAGATATGCGCGGTCTGGTTCAGCAGATGCGCGCCGACAACTTCGTGGTGAGCAGCGGATGGGTCGACGAAGGCTCCCGCAAGCTCTATGTCCGCTCCGATTCCCGCTACGCCTCCGTAGAAGAGATTAGCGATCTTCCGTTGGCGGGCCACCCCGGCCTCGCCCTTCGGGACGTTGCCAGCGTCGAATACGCGATGCCGGAGAAAGAGTGGGAGTTCCGCCTGAACGGAGCGAAGGGCCTATTCGTACAGGTTCAGAAGCAAGCGTCGTCCAACATCGTCGAGGTGACGCGACGGGCCATCGACGCCCTCAACAACGATATAATGAAGCGACCGCAGATGAGGGGTTTCGACGCGGACGTTTTGTTCGATCAGGGCGAGTACATCGATGGTCAGCTCGATCAGCTACGCTCGGCAGGCCTCTGGGGCGGGCTGTTCGCAGTGTTCGTGCTCTATTTCTTCCTCCGGCGCGTGCGAACGACGTTCGTCATCGCCGGAGCTATCCCGCTCTCCATCATGATGAGCCTCACGGCGATCTACTTCAGCGGATGGTCGCTCAACGTCCTCACCACGATGGGGCTTATCATCGCGTTCGGTATGGTAGTAGACAACTCCATCGTGGTGACGGAGGCCATCCACGCCCGGCGCTCCGAGGGACTGGACTCGTACCGCGCCAGCGTACTCGGCGCCAGTGAGGTCGGCCTCGCGATCACCGTGTCCACTATGACCACCCTGGTGGTCTTCCTTCCGCTGATCCTCATGAGCGGCAACCAGATTGTGTCGTACTTCATGGCTCGGCTCGGCATGCCGGTCGTATACGCCCTGCTGGCGTCGCTTCTGGTGGCGCTGCTGTTCATCCCTCTGGCGATGCGCCACCTGATGAGCCGCAGGCCCCCCGCCGAGGCGCGAGCGATCACGGTTTCGAATGCGGTGTACCAGAAGGCGCTGAGGTGGGTTATGGCACATCGGCTCGAGACAGCGCTCATCTCGCTGCTGCTGTTCGCTACCATCGCGATTCCCATCGGCAAGATAGGGTCCGGTGGGGGTGGCGATAGCATCCTGAGCCAGATGTACGTCCGTTACAACATGCCGAATCACTACACGCTTGCCGATGCCGACTCGATCATGAGCCAGTACGAGACGTTTATGCTCGAACGGCGAGACACGTACGGTCTCAAGGCGGTCGGGGTCAACTTCCGCCGGGACAGGGGAACCGTGTGGGCGGTGCTGAACAGGGACGAGCGCGCGTGGTATACCGTTGCCCTGCACAAGATGTCCGACCGGCTTGGCTTCGAGCGACGCTCGCCGATGGCCGCCGAGGAGATGTACGACGACATTCGCGAGCACGCACCTCGGTTCCCCGGCGTGGAGATGAGCATCGACCGGCAGCAGGACGATACTCAGCGTACCTCGGTGACGCTCTTCGGCTCCGACACCATCGTGCTCGAGAGGCTCGCACGAGAAGTAGAACGACGCCTGAGGCTGTTGGCGCAGGTCACCGAGGTCGACTCGGACGTCGAGAACGCCAGGACCGAAATCCAGCTGCGGGTCGATCGGCAGCTCGCGCAACGCCTTGGCGTCGACACGGGGACGATCGCCTCAGCCGTTAGCTCCGCCATGCGCGGTGCGTCGCTGACGCGCTTCCATGGCGAAGACCGAGAAGTAGACATATCTCTGGAACTGGACAAAGAGGACCGCCGCACACTCGACGACGTGCTGAACCTTGCCGTCACAGTGCCCGGGGGTGCCAACACGACCGTTCGTTCGGTGGTCGGCGTGGCGCACGGCGAGGCACTGCGGAGCATACATCGAGAGAACGGCAGAACTCGGATGAGGGTCACGGCGATCAGCAGCGACCCGCAGGTCAAACGCCTGAGGACGCACGTGATGCGCGCCCTGCAAGATCTGGAGATGCCCAGGGGTTACCAGTGGACTCTTTCCGGGCGGTTCGAGAGCATAGCGGAGCAGCGCTCCGAGATGATGTTCGCCGTCGTCCTCGCCGTCGCGTTCGTCTTCCTCCTGATGGGCATCCTCTTCGAGTCGTTCATATTACCGTTGTCGGTCATAATATCCATACCGTTCAGCTTCTTCGGCGTCTTCTGGATGCTCTACCTGACCGGTACGCCTCTCGACGCAATGGGCGCGGTCGGGATGATAGTGCTGATAGGTGTCGTGGTGAACAACGCGATCGTGTTGGTGGACCTGGTCAACCGCCTCCGAGCCGACGGGCGCGAGAGGATCGAAGCCATCGTCGAGGCCGGGGCGCACCGCTTCCGCCCGATTCTCCTCACGAGCGCCACGACGATATTCGGGCTCCTGCCGGTGACTCTCGGCAACTCGGAGATGATCGGCATCCCCTACAACGGCCTTGGCGTCGTAATCATCGGCGGTCTCGCCGCCTCGACGCTGCTGACGCTGTTCGTCGTACCGCTGTTCTACAGTCTCTTCGACGACCTGCGTACAACGGCAAGCAACATGATCTCCTGCGCGGTGCGTGGCCCCGGTCGAGAACAACCTGCAAGCATGAGGCCACCGCTGGACCCCGGGAATGCGCAGCATTAGCTTGAGATCGTGAGCCTTGCGAGCACGGAGTCGCCATAGAACTCGCGCTCGGCGCCAGTTCTAAGAGCGAGAGTTCTAAGGAGGGGTACCATGCCAGTCATCACCGTAGAAGGTCCGCCAATCCCGGTCGAGAAGAAGCGCGAGCTGGTCAAGCGACTCACAGCGGCCGCGCTCGACGTGTACGAGATCGAGAACATCGTCGTACTGGTAAAGGAGAACGCGCCGGAGAACGTCGGTGTGAACGGGACTCTCATTGCCGACAGATGATTCTTCGTGCGCTGGCGCGGGCAGACAGGAATGTCTGCCCCACCCAGAGCTTCTCAGTGCAGCCCGCAGTTCGGGGCGTTCGCTTCGCCAAAGAACTCGCGCGGGAACGTCGGCGTGAAGGGTACCCTCCTCGCCGACAGGTGACGCGGCGAGACCATAGGCACGTCCGGAGCACCCCGCGAATGGCCGATACCACGAGAGCACGAGCACGTCCGAAGCACCCCTGCGAATGCGCAGCATTCGCCAAGGAACTCACGTTACGCGTGAGTTCCAGGGTGCACTTCCGCGGCGAACCGGCGGAGCTTCAGCTCCAGTGCATCGGCCACGTCCTTGTTGTCCGCGATGACGTTGTTGTGCTCGCCGGGGTCCGACTCTCGGTCGAACAGTTGCTTCTCTCGGTCAGTCTGCGGGTCGCCTTCAGGGTATGGAACGAGCAGGTTCCACTTGCGGTCGCGTATCACCCACTCAGCGGCGCCCTTCGGCGATCTGGCGCCAATGATGGCGAAGTCGTGAAACGTGTCTGTTTCCCCGCGAAGCAGCGGCCACCAACTCTTGCCCTGCACCGTGTCGGGGCACGGCGCGTCGAACGCCTCCAGCACCGTCGGCATCAGGTCGGGCGACTGCATGAACGCGTCGGTTCTCTCGCCGGCACGATTGCCTCCGGGCAGATGTATCATCATCGGGTTCCGCACGACCTCCTCGTTCAGCCACGATCGAGCCTTCCGCACCACGCCGTGCTCGCCCAGTGGCTCGCCGTGATCGGTCGTGAAGACGATCAGTGTGTCGTCGTACAGCCCGATGGCGCGCAGATGATCCAGTAGCTTGCCCACCCAGGTGTCGACGAGCGACACCTCGCCGGCGTACAACTGCCTCGTGCGAACCAGTTCCTCCTCGGTCATAACCTCGCCGACCATGCCCGGCACGGGATCGACAAGCTCACGGCCCGAGTAGTCGGGGTCCTTGTACATCGACCAGTAAGGCTCGGGCGGGTCCCACGGTTCGTGAGGATCGAAGCAATCGACCCACAGGAACAGACGATCCCTCGCCGATTGCCTGTCAAGCCACCCGATCGCCTCGTTGATGGTCTGCGCCACGTAGGTCGTGCCCTCGCCAGTGACAAGCGTCTTGTTGCGCAGATACTGCTCGAAATGCCTCTTCCACATGCCCTCGTTGTAGTCGCCGGAGTCGGGCATCTTGTGGTATGGCGATGCCGACAGGTCTACGTCGACGCCGACGACGTACGGGTCGTATTCCTGGCCGCGGATGTATACCGTCTCGTCGAAGCCACGCCCGTAGCCCGCACCCGGCTTGTGCATGTGGTACACGTCCGTGACGAGGGCCGACCGAACGTTCTGGTCCCATAGGAC
>CAZSJP010000202.1:0-7626 GCA_964606675.1 uncultured bacterium | reverse complement strand
CGCGGCTACGCGAAGTACAACGTAGATCAGCCGGCCGGCGTTCGGGTGAAAGCGCCAAGCATACAGACATACGACATATATCGAAACAGCAACTACGAGGACGTTCGCGGTGCGGAGATCAAGCTCGCTCGCTCGACGGGGCGTTTCGTGAATGGATGGTTCACGTACGAACACATCCAGTCGCGCTCCGGGCGGATCGGGCTTGAGCTGCTGCATCCGGACCCCCTGAGCGCTAAGCCGTACGACCCTCGCGTGGACGTCCAGGATCCGAAGGGATTTGCGCGCGGTCTGCTCCGAGTTGCCACGCCGACCGACTGGGGGTGGCTCTCGGGAGGATTGTCGGTGAGCATCGTGCAGGAATACCGATCCGGCGACGAGGTGATCTACAACCCCGACCAGGTACCGCGCCGAGAGATACCCGACGAGTACTACATCCCGACGGTCGACTACTGGAACACCGACCTAAGGCTGACCAAGGATACCCGGCTCCCAGGCGGGCGGCGTGTGTCGGTCTTCCTGGACGTCTCGAACCTTCTCAACACGAAACGTCTCGCCGGCTCAGCTCTCGGTGCCAGTGAGGACGATTACCTTTCGTACCTCGTGCAGCGACGCCGGGGTGGGGATGACATCAAGTACGCGGCCGAATCGACGTTCTACGTGCTCACCAGGCCGTACAAGCTTGAGGTCGGTGGCTGGCAGGCGCCCATCAGCCCGCGGAACGAGTGGCTGCACCACATAGACCCAAGGCGCTACCGGCTAGGCGTCAGGTTCGATCTGTAGCAGTAAGACCGCGACAGATGTAGTATTAGAGAGAACGCCGGAGGATCATACCGGTTCGGGGAGGAGTTGCGATGTTCCGGAACGCGCAAATGGCTATTCGTTCGTGGGCGCTCGTCTCCCTGGCAGTGTCGGTGGTGTCGTTATGCCGCCACCACCGGCAAGATAGCCGGTACTGTCACGGATGAGGACGCGATTCCCTTGCCGGGCGCCGCGGTGACAATCGAGGGGACGCGGCTGGGCGCCACCACCGACTCCGACGGCCGCTACGTCATCCTTCAGGTGACGCCCTCGTTGCACACGGTGACGGCCAGGCTCATCGGCTACCGAACGGTTTGCGTCAACAGGGTGCGCACCAACGCAGACCTGACGGCACGAGTCGATTTCGTCATGCCCGAGCAGGCGGTCGAGAGCGATATCCGGGACCTGAGCGGTCGGTACAATGTCGGTTCGCACCGGAAGGTCGTGTTCGACCACGCAACCACCCGCATGTCGGCGCGGGCCTCGCTTACGCACCAGAGAGGCGACCACACCGTGCGGGTGGGCGGCGAGATCGACGCGAGCACCATCGACTACGACTTGCAGTACACCAACCCGATAATGCGCGGCTACAGCCAGACGCTCGACTACCGAGCCGAGCCGCGAGTAGCTGGAGTCTTCGCCCAGGACAAGTTCGAGTCCGGAGGCATGGTCGTGAACGCGGGCGTTCGCTTCGACTATTTCGACGCCGGGGGGCCCGTCTACACGCCGGACAACATGTTCGACGCGCAGTTCTGGCGACAAGGCCACTTCGGGGCGGACATCAGAGACAGCCTCGAGGCGCTGTATCCCGAGCGCATCTGGCCGCTCGAAGCTCGCTTCGCGCTTCCGCCCGGCGTCGACCCGGACGACCTTTCGTTCCCGGACGACCCGATTACACCGGGCGAGTTGCGTCAGTAGATCCCGCAACGCGGCGCCAGGACGCACTGGCGCGCGTCGCCGAGGTTCGGCATACCCCACCCCGTGAGCGACGAGGCGAAGCTCTTCTTCAATTACGGCCACTCGTACAGCGCGCCGCCTCCCGTGTCGCTCTACGGCCCCGAATACTACTCGGCGCCGATGGGCAGCCAGACGGCGGACGTGCGACGGAACATGAACGCCGACCTCAGGCCACCCAGAACCACGTCCTACGAGGTCGGCGTCGAGCAGATGTTCCCCGCTACGCGCATGCTGCTGACGGTCACCGGCTACGCGAAGTACAGCAACGACCTCACCGGGGGCCTTTCGATTCGCCCACTGGGTGGTCAGGTCTACAGTTCGACGCGCAACGTCGGCTGCATGAACGTGCACGGACTGGAGATCAAGCTATCGGCGAACCAGAGGCGATTCCTGTACGGCTGGGCGACTTACAGCTTCGTCGCGACGCAGAGCGGCAACGTGGGGCTGTTCGCGGTGACGAACAGCCCCATGGCCTCAAACGCGCTCTATGCTGCCTCCGCCGTCAACAGTGTATCGCCGGATAACTTCCAAGCGCTCGTCGGCGTACGCACGCCTGGCGAGTGGGGTCGGCTCCGAGGCGGATGGTCTCTCAGCGTCATCCAGACGTGGCGGGAGGGTGGCGAAGTGGTGTACAACCCCGAGCGGATGCCGCGAGAGATGCTTCCCGAAGCGAACATCATGCAGCGTGTGGACTATTGGAATTCGGACATGAGGTTACGCAAAGGGTTCCCGTTGCCGGGCGGGCGGTACGTATCGTTCTCCTTGGACGTGACCAACCTGTGGAACGCCCGGCGAAACATGCTTAGCGGCAACAACTACAGCGAATACGTGGTGGCCAGAAGGGCGAAGGGCGGAGAACGGGATTTGAGATACAACGACCCGTCGACGCTTCATGTGTTCACGCGGCCGTACAAGGACGTCGGCGGCAACTGGCATGCGCCCATGGCACCTGAGTCTGCCTGGAAGCAGTATCGGTACCCTCGCTCGTACCGTTTCGGGGTCAGCCTGAGCTTGTAGCTCGCGCGCCCTCACGGCACCCTGAGACATTCCGCGCAGACGCGGCTCTAGAAGTGACGCGACACGGCAAGAACGGGGATCGTCATCACCCGGAAGATCAGGCTGTACCGACCATAGCGCATGCCGAGCCCGAGGCCGGGCCACGCGAACGTGCGATCTTTCCACTCCTTGGGGCCGTCGGGTCGCGCCGAGTCGGGTTGCGCCGACTCGTTCCGCTGTCCCGTCATCAGGCCGAACGAGACTTGGAGATAGGGGTCGAACTCGGCGTGAGGCCTGAGGTGGATGTTCCAGACCCCGACCGCGTTCAACCCGCGGAAATCGCCGACCATGCCGCCGCCGAACTCGAATCCGATGTCCGATCGCCCCTCCAGCGGCATCATCCACCCGGCGCCGAGGCCCAGTATGCCAAGCGAGATATAGTCGTCGTGCGAATTGCGGAATAGCCTTCGTTCGGCATACGCACTGCCTTTCCGCGGCTCGCCGGCCTCCTCGCTCGACTCCACCGATTCCGCTGACTCAATAGGCTGCCGCGTCGGTGTTGGCGGCTCGTCTGGTGCCGGATCGTTGCCGGCAAGCTCTCCGGCTACCTCCCGCAGAACACGCGTCAGCACCTCTTCCAGTTCACAGGAGCAATCGCGCAGCGCGGTTCGCTGGATGGTGCCGGTTTCGACACTGATCATGCGCGCGGTGATCGACAGGACGCTCCCGACGCGAGAGACCTTGCCGGCCACGATGTAGGTGACTCCGACGAGCTGCCCCACCTCGATGATGCACTCGGTGGCAACGCACTCGCCCGTCTGGAATCCCTGTTCCTCGAGGATCGCGTCCATCCGCTCGCGCTCCATGACCTGGAACATGCCGGTGCGAAAAAGCTCCAGACGAAGACGGTCGGAGAGGGCGTCGAGTTCTGCCGGCGATGTCGTGCGGCTCTCCAGGTTCAGCACCGCGACGGTTGGCAGATCGGGCTGGGCAGCCGCCGGTCCAGCGACCAGCAGCGTGGCAACGACGGCGAAGAAATGCATGGCAACCTCCCATTCCTGTACGGAGCCGAAGTTACAATCCTACTCCTTCGGAGTCCAGCCCGCCGCTCTCCGTTGTTCTGTGCGGCCGCGCCCCGATAGCCAAAACGTTGTCGCCCCGCTCCTGAGTAGTTAGGATTAGAGCGTATCGCGCTGCCATCTCGGGCGCAGTGGATGGACCAGCCGGCCTGAGTGGCGCAGTAGCTGGGTGCACACAAGGTCGGGGGGCGGATATGAATCGGTGGCGTAGGCACAATGGGGCGGCGGCGGTCGTCGGCCTGGTGATCGTCGCATGCGGGATCGCATTTCGCGTGCTGGCGCATGACGTCGAAGACGAAATGCTCTCGTACGTGATCGTCGTACTGAGCCTCACGCTGACGGTGTTCTTTGCGCGGAACGCTGCCGAGTACCGGCGGGAAGAAGCACACGGGCTCAAACAGAAACGGGATCTCTGGGAATCGCTGGTGCACGAGTTGACAGAGATCCGTGAGCACGCCGAGCACTATACACGGTTAGAGGACCCACAGCGCGAGCCGGAGGGGCACATACCCACGGCAGTGCTCGAGTTCGTCGTTCGATCCGATCCGGCGGAGCTTGCAGACGATGAACATGCCGTGGTCAAGAGTGCGAGCAGCATTCTGAAGGTTGCATCCGACCTGAATTGGCGCATACATGCCACGGTGGCCGACAGGCACCTCAGTCAGGACGACTCGGCAGCCGTCGCCGGTTCGTGGAAGGGCGTGACCGACAGGTGCCGCGACGAGCTCCTGCCGATGATCGACGAGCTGGCGATCCAAGTGAACGCATCGTTGGCCGCGCTTTCCGATGTAGCCGCCAAGGGCAAGGCGTAAGGGCTCCGCCACGCATCTGCGCGCGGGATATCGAGAGGACTGGATCAACCATGGATGAAACCATCAGAGTCGAGGTGATTGCCGACGCCGGCGCTGGAGCCGACGCCGCCGGCGCGGGACGCGATGCGGCCTCATGCAGGCAGATGCTGATCGGCCCCGGCGTGAACCAGCCCGATCCGTTCCCGGGATATGGCGGTTTCGTCGGTTGGACGTCTCCTCTTCTACTCCGCAACGGGGAGATCATAGTCGGTTTCTCAGCCGGCTATTGGCATGGTTCGCCGCCAACTCCGCTCGACATAGACGACGAATCGCTCCGGTCGTGGATCGAAATGGGTTTCCCCGAAGGAATCGTGGCCCCGACGGGCGGGCGGGCGATGCACGTGCGTTCGACAGACGGCGGGGTGACATGGTCGAGACCCGTGACGCTGATCGACACGCCGGACGATGACCGCCACCCCAACTTCATCGAGCTGGACAACGGGACGATCCTATGTTCGTTCTTCACGTTCGGGGGTAGGTCGCGGCCGGCACGAACGAGGATCGTGAGGTCGTTCGACGGTGGCCGTACTTGGGAGCAGACGCCTCGAAGCCTACCGTCGCCATTCGCATGGGACGCCACCGACGGGCCGTTCATCGTGCTCGACGACGGCACGGTGCTGTTGGCGGCCTACGGCGGACGAGACGACGAGAGCAGCACGTCCGAGGTTGCGGTCTTCAGCACCACCGACGCAGGCGACACGTGGGAACTTCGTGGCGTGGCGGTAGGACCCAACGAGATGTCGGAGCCGGGCATAGCGCAGCTGCCGGATGGACGGCTGGTGATGGTCACACGCCCCGAAGGCGACATCGCGTGGTCAGACGACCGAGGCGCCACGTGGTCTCGGCCCGTGTCTTTCGGCGTCAGGCTGTACGAGCCCGGGCTTCTGGCTCTGTCCGATGGCACGCTCCTTTGCCTGCACGGGACGTACAACAGCGAGGGAGCAAGCGGTATCCGCGCGATCCTGAGCGCGGACGGCGGCCGGACCTGGCGTGCTCCGGCTGCAACGTACGGCTTCGAAGTGGACCCAAACGTCTATGGTTACGGAAGGGGCATCGAACTGCCCGACGGAAGCGTGTATATCTGCTATCTGGACACAGGCGGCCACGGAGCCGACGACGCGAGGTCGGAGGCGATCTGGTCGCTGCGTCTTCGAGTACGCCCGGATCTCTCAGGCGTCGACGTCCTGCCGCCGACGGGCCGGTAGTGAGGAGCCCGGACCCGTAGCGCGCATCGACGATGCCATTGAGTGGATGAATCGTGGAGGAACTCTGCATGAAGGAGCGTGAGACAGTCCTGAATCGGAAGGTGCACATAGCGGACCTCGTTCTGGAAGTGCCGGAACTGCCGCCGCTATGCGACTCGCTGCCGGTGCGTAAGCGGCGGGTCGACGTCGGCGACTGCAAGTTGTACTGCGAGGAGGAAGGCAGCGGGACGCCGCTGGTGCTTCTTCACGGAGGGCCTGGCGCTACTCACCATTACTTCCACCCCGAGTTTACGGCCGCCGCGGACTTCGCCCGAGTCATCTACTACGACCAGCGGGGCTGCGGTCTCTCGGATTACGAACCGGGCGAACGATACTCGGTGCAGCAGGCTGTCGAGGACCTCGACACCCTCCGGGAGGCGCTCGGGGTCGAAAAGTGGGTGGTTCTCGGTCATTCACACGGCGGCATGCTGGCCCAGTGCTACGCGATGCGGTGCCCGGACCGCGTGCATGGGCTGGTGTTGGTGGGCGCTGGATTCTGGGATGCGGGACCCGACGCCCACAGCCGGGAATACGACTTCATGTCGCCAGAGGAGCGGCAGCGGAAGGATAGCATATACGCGGACGGCTCGCTCTCCCTCGTCCAGCAGTTATTCAACGCCCACCGAAACGGAGACTGGAAGCGGCAGAGCTTCTACCGCCCGACTGACGCGGAACTCGCGCGGATGGCCCGCTACGAATGGGTACACGACGACGCGTTCAGGGGCCCGATGCGTCGCTCAGCCGGCCGACTCCGAATGGAAGGCGCGTTCGATGGCTGTCCCCTGCCGGTCCTGATCGCCGAAGGGCGTTGGGACCTATCGTTCGACGAGGGCAAGGCGGAACGCATATACGAGTACATCGCCGGCTCCAAGCTGAGGGTGTTCGACCGCTCGGGACACAACCCGTTCGACGACGAACCCGAAGCGTTCTTCGCCGAACTCCGACAGTTCATAGAGAGTTTGGAGGACGTGCCCGAGGAACGTGTGGCAGCGTGGCGAGTCGCTGTTGCGGCGAGGCAAGAGGCGGCCGCGGCCCGAGAGCTGGAGATCGCGCTGCAGAAGAGTCTTGCGGAGCGTCTCTTGGGTGAAGCAGGCTGGGGGCGCCGGTCGAGCGAAACGATAGCGGAGGCCTATTCACCCGACTGGCTGGATCAAGCTGAGGACGTGCTTCTGCTACTCAAGGCCGGCTTCGCGCTCCACGACGTAGGGCGGTATGACGATGCGCTGGATGTCTTCCGCACAATGCAGGACAAGTCCAGCGAATCGACTTGGAGCGCTGTTGCACTCGTGTGGCAGGGACACATGCTAGATGCTCTCGGCAGACGTGAAGAGGCAGTGGCGGCCTACGAGTCGGTTGTGCGGATGGACGTGCGCGACAGCGTGTGCCACGACCAGTACGGCCTCTGCTACAGACCAAGCGCATGGGCCGCGGAGCGAGTTGAAACGCCCTTTGAGCGCGTGGAGAACAGGTACCCGGACTGATGCCGTTCGGTTTCGGTAGGAACGTCCGCATGGGACGCGCCGGATGTACGCCTAGCCGTGTGGCGGGAAACGATCGCGGCCCCGCAACACGAAGACGCCCGGTAGGGAGAGATGACGGCTCTGCATCTGGATGGGCGGTGATGGGGTGCGGAAGCCGCGCAGTGAGCCTAGTTGTGATCTCTCATCAGGTTGTCCACACGGGGCATCAGAGCGATGCTAT
>CAZSJP010000201.1:0-7631 GCA_964606675.1 uncultured bacterium | reverse complement strand
AGTCCGTCGGGTGGTCGAGCTCGCCGGCGATTACGCTCTCGCGGAACTCGTCGGTCGCGTGCGCAATGTACACCTGCGACGCGCCGGTACGGTCCGAACGGAATATCGCGATGCGCCCGTCGTGGCTGAGCGACGGATGCGGATGACCGTACTCGACGTGATCCCGCGACGCACTGGAGTGACACAGCGTTCGGAAGTGCCCCGACGGCACGTGAGCAAGCTGAAGTCCCTGGTCGGGCCAGTTCGTGTCTCCGACGATCCACTCGCCGTCGAACGATGCGCCGGAGTGCCAGAGGTAGGGACCCTGCACGAGCTTGCGCGGCTCCTTCCCCTCCTCGGTGACCCAGAGGCATCGGTGCGGCGGAAGCCCTGTGCCCTGTAGAGCGGCCTTGCGCCCGAGGTTCGTGCCGTGCGCGTAGATGTTCTCGCCCATGGGGCGCTCGTTGCTTCCGTCCTCGTCGGTGAGCCAGATCTGGCCTTGACCATCGGGGGTGACGTGTTCGCGGGTGCCGTCTGCCTTCTCCTCCAGGCGGCCCATCACACTCCTGGAGATGAATAGCCCGTTCACGTCGTGGGCGCAGCCGTACAGCGTGCCGTCGCCACGGGAAAGTTGTGCGGCTCCCGTCTCAAGATCGACGATGACCCACCTTCCATTCGGCTCGCCGTCGTCGTAGCTACCGCCGGCCGGTCGTGCGCGGTCCACGAAGACGCGCTTTCCGGATGCCGAGAGCACGAGCCTCTGGAGGATGTAGTCGCCATCCCAGAACTCGCCCAGGTTCGCAATGACCTCATCCTTGCCAGTTTCCATCTCGACGCGATGGAGCTTGCGGCCGGCGTTTACGTAGACGTACTCGCCGTCGAGTGTCAGCACCGCCCACGGCCGTCCGTAGTACCCGCCTTCCTCGTCCCACTCGCCGTACTCTGTGAGCTGGAACAGGTTCAGGCCATCGGTGTCGACGCGAAAGATGTCCCACGGCGCGCCTCGGCGCAGGAACCGCTGGCAGTAGAGCACCATGCGGGCGTTGTCCGGCGTGACGCACGGCCAATCGTAGTAGAAGTGCGCCGATGGGAGCGGATAGCTCGTGAGCTGGATGACCTTGATGCCGGTTCTCGGATCGATGCGCTGGATGCGCTCGCTGTTGAACGCTCTCTGGATTAGCATGCTGGGCCTTCCTCGCTGTGTGGGTGGGTGGTACGTCGGGAGTGGAGAAAAGTCGCAAAGGCGTGGCGATGGCACAATGCGGGGAGGCGGGGCCGAACGAGCGGCGACGACCCGGGCCGGTTCGCTCCAGCCGGACCGATCGCTGAGCCCTACTGGCAGGCCGCGCTAACGGATACACTATGCGGGGCGAGTGAAGACCGATCTAGTGGGCACTAGAGCGACATACGGGCAAACGTGTCGGCGGTCAGTGAGACGAAGAAGGGCGGTTCAAGGTCCAGCATTCGCATGTAGACGGACAGTTTGCCGTTGTGGTTGTTCGTGTGGTCGCGCATCACGATAAGCAACTGCGCCGGCGATGCCTCGAACCCCCACGGCGTTGGGACCAAGTCATGCAACCGCGCCTCGGAGATCGATTCGGCCAGCGACAGCACTTCGTCGCGGGTCTGAAGCACGAGGTTCCACACGCTCGTCCGGCCCCGGTAGTCGTCCGGATCGTATCCCGTGTCCAGCAGACCCCAGCCGTGCCCGGCTGCTCCCATCGCCATACCGTGTTCCACAGCGGATATGTGGACGACGTGCTCTCGGAACGACCTCACCACCGGCATCGGGCGGAAGTCGAGGTGTTCCTCCGGTATAGCGTCCACCATGCTGAGCGTTACGTCGTGAACTGTTTCGTAGAGCATGGCGAATGCACGATCCACAAAGCCGGACTGCACGCGCCGGTCCGATTCGTCGGACGCCATAGACTGTTCGCTCCATGTGTCGAAAGAGTGTCGCCTCGCCGCAGACTCCCGACGGCGGGGCATGACCCGCCAGTTTCGCTCGGGCGTGTGGAGGCGCGACAACGGCGGGAGTTTGATTGTACCGACCTGCTGCCGATCTTAAGGATATGGAGTCGGGTCCATGGGCGCAAGTCGGCTCGGAAACGAACCCCGGCGACATGACGTCGCCGCGCGTCACGATCTGGCGGTTCCCAACGCCGACATCGCCTCGGCGGTCTTCGTCGACTCAACGCCATTGACATGCCATCGTATCCGCTCGAACCGGAGGGGTCCCCGTATGCCGACAGCCTTGCCGACAGCTCGCAACAATACACCACACCGCAGGTTGCCTCCATGGCTGAGAGTGCCGGCACCCGGGTCTCCCAGGTACGTCGAGCTGAAACGCATTGTCGAGGATCAAGGGCTGAGCACCGTCTGTCAGGAGGCGCACTGCCCCAACATAGGGGAGTGCTGGGGGCAGCACGGCACCGCGACGTTCATGATACTCGGCGAAACGTGTACCCGCAACTGCGCTTTCTGCGCGGTGAAGACGGGAACGCCTCTGGCGGCGGATCGGGGGGAGCCCGTGAGGGTCGCAGAGGCGATAGCGTCGCTGGGGCTGCGGCACGCCGTCGTCACGTCCGTCACGCGCGACGACCTGCCCGATGGTGCAGACGATCAAACAGCTGGCGCCCGGAACGACGGTAGAGGTACTTGTGCCGGATCTCGGCGGAGACCGTGCTGCAATGGACGTCGTGCTCGACGCGGGGCCTTCGATATTCGGGCATAACGTAGAAACCGTGCCGCGGCTGTACGGCAAGGTCAGATCGCACGCGAATTACCGGCGGTCGCTGGACCTGCTCGGGTGGGCGAAAGAGCGCGGCGTCGCGACGAAGTCGGGGATCATGATCGGCCTCGGCGAGACGACGCAGGACATCGCCTCCGTGGTGAGCGATCTGGCGGACATCGGTCTCGACGTGCTCACCATAGGACAGTATCTACAGCCCACGCCGAGGCACATGCCGGTCGTCGAGTTCCACCCGCCCGCCCAATTCGAGAAGCTCAAACGGGCCGCCGAACAGGTTGGGATAGGCCACGTTGTCAGCGGGCCTTTGGTTCGAAGCTCATACCATGCGGCCGAACACGCGGACCTGCTGCTCCGCTGAGCTGCAAACTGGGGGACACTATGTCGCGATTGGTACGGGTGTGCGCACCCATCTGCATCGCCGTGTTGACGGCGATGGCTCCATCGGGTTGCGGCCTCGACGGCCCGGAGCCGAGGGACGAGACCTTCGTGCTCGGAGACAATGCCCTGGCCGATATCGAGTCGCCCGCCATGGAAGAACGCATGCGCGCTTCTATTGCCGGCATCGAGAGCGAACTGGCGGAGCGTGGTTTCGGTTCTGTTGCGAGCGGGTCCGGGTCGGCGTTCTCGCTGGTGAAGGCGGCGCATGCGGACACGACTCGCAGGCAGCTCGTTCGCCACGCCGATCTCCACGTGCGGGTCGAGTCCGTCGACAGCGCGATCGTCACGATCGTTCGGATCGCCGCCGGCAATGGTGGTTACGTTTCCTCCGAAGAGAGCCGCGAGCATGCCGATGGGCGTGTAACCGGGAGAGTCGTCCTCCGAGTGCTCGCACATCGGACCGACGGCGCCTTGGTGCAGATACGTGCGCTCGGAGAGGTCAGGAACGAACGTGTCTGGGCCGACGACGTCACCGACCAGTTCTACGATCTGAATATCCGCCTCACCAACGCTCGCGCCGCCAGACGCAAGTTCGAGGAGATACTCGTCAGGGCCAGAGAAGTCGAGGACGTGCTGAAGGTCCAGCGCGAGCTCAACCGCGTGAACAATCAGATCGACCGCATGACGGGCCGAATGCGACGAATGAGCAATCAGATACGCCTCTCGACAATCTCAGTAGACCTGGCCGAACCGATGCCGATCACGCGGGATCCGGACAGCGCGGTAGGCGCTTTGTCACGCGCTCTCGGCGACATGGTTGACGCGTTCTGGGCGACTATCGGCGGGATGATCGTTTTCGTCGGCTTCATCGTGCCGTTCGGGGTTGCAGTGTTCTTGGCGATATGGCTCGTTGTCCGCCTGACGCGGCCATGGCGGCTGCGTCGGCGCGAGAAGAGGAAGGCTGTCGCGACGTAACCGGGCCGTAGCCTGCCGAGCGTCAGACGCCGAACACGAGCCACACGAACGCGGAGGCGGCAGCCACGCTTGCGAGCGTGTACGGCAGCCCGATCCGTGCGAATCCGTCGAACGTGACGGTGTGTCCACGCCTGGCCAGCGTCCCGATGGTCACGATGTTCGCGCTGGCACCGATTGGCGTGATATTCCCGCCGACCGAGGCTCCGATCAGCAGTCCGAAGTAGAAGGGAATCGGGTCCGACAGCTGCATCGTGGCAGTCACCTGCTCGACCATCGGTAGCATCGCGGCGACGTACGGAACGTTGTTGACGAATGCCGAGAACCCGACGGACAACGCCACGATCGAGACATACGCCAAGAGCGGATTGCCGCCGATGGACTGTGCCGCCCACGCGGCGAGAGCGTCGATGACGCCGTTTTGGACGAGGCCCTCCACCAGCACGAATATCGAGACAAGGAACAACGTCGTACGCCAGTCGTATCGTCGGATCACCTCCCGCGCCGGCAGGCTTCGCGACATGTGCGCCCACAGGAGGCAGACGATGGTCCACGCGATGGTTGTCAGGCCCAGAGCGAGGTGACCGCCGACGTCGACCGACGAGACGATCGCGAGCGAACACACGAGCCCGACCAGGCACCACGTGGGCCCCATGGTGATCATCGGACTTGGCTCGAACGCGGGGGACGGTTGGCGCAGCCGCCTGAAAAGAAATCAGAGCACGCCCGACCCGATGACGGCGGCCACCTGAACGGCGAAGAACATCCCCGGCCTGCCCGCGTACACGAAGAAGTCGTTGAAAGTCATGCCGGCGTGCGAGGCGAGCAATATGCTCGGAGGGTCGCCGATGAGTGTCGCGGCGCCCTGAAGGTTGGATGAGACTGACACGCCGATTAGTAGCGGCACTGGGGAGGTCCTGCACTTCTCGGCGATCACAAAGCATATCGGCGCGATGACGAGGACGGTCGCGACGTTTTCTATCGCGATCAAGAGGAAACCGCTCAAGGCGCAGAGCGCCACCATCGCGACGGCCACGTTGGGCGAGCGTCCGGAAATCCACGCAGCCAGCACGTTGGGAACGCGCGACTCCATGAACAGGTCGGCGATTACAAGCGCTCCCCGAATATCATCAGCACGTTGTAGTTGACTGCCACGGCTGCCTCGGCGAGGCCCAAGCCCCCGTCGCGAGGAGCAATGCGCACGCGCCGAGGCCCGCGAGCCACTTGTGATCCGGCAGTGCCAGGAACAGAGCGTACGCACAGAGGAACACCGCGAGGCACCACCATGCAGCCCCTGTCATGTCGTCTCCAATCATTCGGCATGCTCTGTCTCCGAGCGCAGACACCGTAGAGAGTGCCAGCCGCCGCGCGAAGCGTAATGATAACGTCCGGCGACGCGGGCGCCAATTCGGCTGACGTCGGAAAGATCGTGAGGCGATGGATCGAGACCCGTGTTGGGGCGCGGCCACTTGGTGGATATCATTATCGCATGCGCGCCGCGCGGCGTGCTCTCACGATAGATCGTAGTGTCCTGCAATCAGGCGCTTCGTTGGTGCGCCACTGTATCCTCAATCCGCGGCGTCGGGTTCGGCGGGCGGAAAGAACGTGCTGAGTCCTCAGACCAGGAAGGAACGTGCGATGGCAAAGATCAAGGTACTGCAGTTTTCCGGCGGACAGATCCACGACTGGGTAGCCGTCGGCGAAGAAGTGAACAAGACCCTTACCGCCGTGGACGATTTCGAGGTGACACGGGTCGACGAGGACCTGGACATCTTCGCCAAGCCCGAATTGGACGACTACGACGTCGTCGTGTTCTTCTACACGGTCGGCGAGATCACCGACGCGCAGAAGGACGGACTGCTCAACTGGGTCGCCAAGGGCAAAGGATACGTCGGCATCCACTCTGCCGCGGATTCGTTCCGGGGATCTCCCGACTACCGCGCATTCGTGGGCGGCTACTTCGTGACCCACCCGCACTATCGATCGTACCAGGTCAGCGTCCTCGACGAAGAGCACCCGATCACCGAGGGGATCGACGAGTTCATGGTCGTCGACGAGCAGTACATCACCGACTACGACCCGCGCGTTCACGTGCTGGCGACGGGTCTCTACAAGGGCGTGGCCCAGCCGGTTGCATGGACCAAACCGTGGGGCGACGGCCGAGTGTTCTACCTGGCGCTCGGGCACGACCGTGAGCCGGCTCAGCACGAGATGTTCAAGCTCATGCTCACCCGTGGTGTCTGCTGGGCCGCCAAGCCCGAGTAGGCATCCCGGGCGTCGGGCGTGCACCCGGGCCAAGCGCTCGGCACGCCTCGACGAGCGATTCATACGGGCGGGCGCGGGCGGCTGCCCACGCCCGCCCACCATACGTCGGGCCGGCCGAACCGATCGATTCGCTCTCGAGGCCGGGCACTGGAGGCAAATCGTGCGCCGTATCGAAACGCTCCTGCTCTCAGGCGGCTCGATCCACGACTGGCGCGGCGTTGGCGCGGAGATAGAGGCTTCACTGGCGTGCGTACCTGCGCTACACGTCGACCGTGTGGACGACGACCTGGACGTGCTTGCGAGTCCGGGACTGGTGCGATACGACGTCGTGGTCTTGTACTACACACGGGGTGGACTCTCGGACGCGCAGAAGGACGGCCTTCTGAATCGCGTGGCAGCGGGCGGTGGCTTCGTCGGTGTGCACGGTGCGACGGCATCGTTCCGAGAATCGCCGGATTTCCACGCTTTCATAGGCGGCACGCTCATCGGGCATCCGCCGCCCAGATCGTACCAAGTCAGCGTTACTGACGACCGGCACCCGATCACCGAAGGCATCGACGAGTTCACGGTGTTCGACGAGCAGTACGTCACCGACTACGACCCACGAGTGAACGTGTTAGCGAACGGAATATACAAGGGCAGAGAGGTGCCGGTGATGTGGACGAAGGAGTGGGGTGCTGGACGGGTGTTCTACCTCGCTCTGGGGCACGACGTCGAATCGGCCCGCGACGAGATGTTCAAACTCATGCTGAACCGGGGGGCGCTGTGGTCGGCTGGGCGCCGCGGCTGAGAGCTGCCGGCCTGCCCGACGCCGCATCCTCGACATGTGACAAGACCGGAGGAAACGCAGACGATGAAACGTTCGGAGATCAACGCCGTCGTAGCTAGCGCCACGGCTATATTCGCTCAGCATGGATGGACTTTGCCGCCGAACCCGAAGTGGGACATCACCGACTTCGGTCTGGGCGAGTTCGACGATTACGGCCTCGTGCTGGTGAACCTGACCGAGCAGGCCGAATATTGTGAGAAGCTCATGCTGTGCGGCCAGATGCAGCACGTATTCGCCCACACGCACCGTCTGAAGAAGGAAGACATAATCTGTCGCTTCGGCACTCTCGCGGTTCAGGTCTGGGACAATCCCGAGCAGAAGACCGGCTCGAAGTTCACCATGCAGAAGAACGGCGAGGAGACGGAACTCGCGTCGGGCGACACTGTCTACATTCAGTCGGGTGAGCGCGTGACGCTCGTGCCGGGGATCTACCACGCGTTCTGGTCGGTTGGTGTA
>CAZSJP010000200.1:0-7642 GCA_964606675.1 uncultured bacterium | reverse complement strand
AGACTTGTCGCTGGCCGACGAGGAACCTGCCACGCCGGAGCCAATAGCAGCGGCCGACGATGAGGTCGCGGCGCCGGCGGAGGAAGAGGGCGACCCGCTCGCGGATCTGCTCGGGCTCGAATCCGGGGCGCTGCCCGACGAGGGGTCCGACGCCGAAGCGACCGATGCCGAGGCCGACCCAGCAGAGGAGCCAGGTTCGCCCGACGCAGACCAGATCGCCGATGCGACGGACGACGATGCGATCCCTGCGACCGACGCCGGCCCCGTCCCGGACGAAGACGATCCATTGGCTGAAATCCTCGGGCTCGAATCGGACTCGCTGTCGGCGCCTGAAGCGGACGTGGCCGCCGAAGAGACTGTAGCCGGCGCGGCAAAGCCGGGTACCCCGCCTGCCGACGCGTCGGACGATGACGACGAGATAGCCGCGCTTCTGGATATGACGCCCGACGCTGCACCGACAGGCGACGACGGCGCCACCGAAGAAGACGCGGCAGCGGCCGAAGCGCCCCCCACAGCAGATAAGCCTCCCGTCGTGACGGCAAGTGTCCAAGATGAGCCGTCGCCCCAGTCGGACGACGACGATCTCGGCGACCTCGACAATCTCCTCGGCCTGTCGGACGCCGAGCCGGATCAGCCCGAGCAAGAAGCCGTCAGCGACGTCCCGGAGGCCGTGGCGGGCACGCCGGAAAGCGCTCTCGTTGATGAGAACGATGTCGACGCGGAGCCAGCACCGGAGGCGGAAGAACCGATGCCCGACGTGCCCGACGAGCTGAGGGAGGTCTTCCTCGAGGAGGCGGGGCAAATCATGACGGTCCTACGCCAGTCGCTGGAATCCCTTGGGAGCCACCAAGACGAACCGGCGGCGATGGCTGAGATAGAGCGTGGGGCCCACACCATAAAGGGCTCGGCGGCGATGTTCGGCTACGAATCGATCCGCCGCACGGCGTTCGCGCTCGAAGGTGCCGCAGAGGCGGCCGTGCCGGTCATCGGCAGCTTCACCGATGACGATCTGGCCCTGTTCGCGCAGGTGACCGACTGGATCGACGCTGCCGTCGGCAGGTTGGCCGAAAGAAAGGCGCCCGCTGCGGCGCCCGCCGCACTGGTGGACCGGCTCGATACCCGAGCGGAGGCCTTCGGTGGCGGGCCGGCAGACGCCGATGGCGCAGCAGCCGACGCTGTGGGCGACCTGGTACCGCAGCCGGCTCCGAAGCCGACCGGCCCGGTGCCCGACGACCCGATGCGGCAGATTGTCCTTTTTCTTTCAATAAATTCTTTTTCATTCATGGAGGATCAGCTCAACCAGGAGCTTGTGAATCTGGAGAGCGACCCGGGCGACGCGGAGACCATCAACACCATCCTGCGGGCCGCGCACACGCTCAAAGGCTCCGCGGCGATGCTCGAGTTCGATACCGTTCGGACGGTATCGCATCGAATGGAGGACCTGCTACAGATCGCCAGGGACGGTGGCGCGGTGCTCGACTCGGACGCCATAGACGTTCTTCTGGCGGGAACCGACTACGTCGATGCGATAGTCGTGGAGATCGAAAATAGCGGGGTCGACGCCGGCGACCCGGCGGACATCGTATCGCGCCTCGAGGCAGTGCTTGCGGCCGCCGGTGGCGGCGGTGCTGCCGCTCAACCGGACGATGCCGGACTCGAATCGGTCAGCGGCTTGTCCACGAAGGCGGCCGATGGGGAGGTCGAGGGCCTGCGCGAAGTGTTCATCACGGAGGCGCGGGAGATTCTCGACGTGTTGGGGCGCGACCTTGTACAGCTCGAGGACGCGGCCGACCAGGAGACGGTCAACGGGACGATGAGGGCCGCGCATACGCTGAAGGGCTCCGCGGCGATGCTGGAGTTCGAGAAGACCCGGACCCTTGCCCACGCAATGGAAGATACGCTGCAAGCGGTGCGCGACTCCGGCTTGGCCGTGTCGTCGCAGATGATCGATACGATGCTCGAGGCCGTCGACATCCTCGACAAGCTTGTGTCCGCCATCGCTGCCGACGGCTCCGAACCTCCGGGTGTAGCGGTCGAGGCCCACGCAGACCAACTTCGCGGCTACGCCGGCGGCGCCACCGACGAGCCGAGCGACGCGACGCCTCGCGCCCCGACCGTGGAGATCGGGCCGGCCTTCATCGAGACGTTGCACGCCAGCCACACCAGCCTGACACAATCCGTTGTCGCGCTCGAGCTGAGCATCGGCGACCTGAGCGCGCTCAGGCAGTTGCTGGAAACTTCGACGGCCATCCGGGATGCTTCGATCAAGACCGGCTGCGGCAATGTCGAGGCACTGATGAACGGCGTCGTAGCGTTGGCTCAAGGCGCCCGGCAGCGCTCCGAGACCCTCCCGGCGGCGGCGGCCAGCGTTCTCTCCGACACAGCCGATTGCCTGGCGGCGCTTGTGCGCACGATAGAAACCGACGGGAACGATGGCAGCCCCGACGTGCACGATCTCGTGTCGAAGCTCGACGCGCTTGCCGTACCGGACGTCGCTCCGCCCAAACCGGCGGCCCAGGCCGACGAGACCGAGCCGGCGCGTCAGGAGGCGGCGCAGCAGGAGAAGCAAGCCGACAACCGGCGGGGCCGCGGCAAGCGGGTCATGGAGGTGGAACTGGACCGGCTGAACCGGCTGATGAACCTCGCGGCCGAGCTGGTCATCTCGCGCACGAGGCTCAGCACGGAGTTGGAGCGGCTGGGTGGCATCGTAGTAGAATTGAGCGAGCAGGGGCGTTCTTTGGAAGACCTTCAGATTGTGCTCTCCGGCCTGCGCGGCCAGAAGGTCGAGTCCGAGCAGGTGGTCCGCACGTCGGGCGACGAGGGTGTGCTCGGGTCGTTCTCCGATGCCGAGTTCGACAGATTCTCAGAACTCGACCTTGCCGCGCGCGACTTGCGCGACAGCGCGACAATCATCGGCGAGCTAACCGGCGACTTCGGAGGCATGGCTGCCGGCTTCGAGCAGAACATCACTCGCATCAGTACGATCGCCAAAGACCTTCACGACGAGATACTGCGGGTCAGAATGGTGCGGATGGAGAAGGCCTTCACGCGAATCCCGCGGATCGTTCGAGACGCTGCCAGGAGCGAGGGCAAACAGGTTGGCCTGGTGCTGGAGGGTGCAGATACCGAGATCGACAGGAACATCCTCGAGGCGATGAACGACCCGATACTGCATATCGTGCGGAACACCGTCAGCCACGGCGTCGAGCCCGCTGACGAGAGGACGGCGTCCGGAAAGCCGCCGATCGGGCAGGTGAAGATCCGCGCGGCACAGGACGGCAACCAGATCGTCTTGGAAGTGTCCGACGACGGACGCGGCATCGACCCCGATCGAATACGCAAGTCGGCGGTCGCCAAAGAGCATCTGACAACCGAGCAGGCTGCCGCACTTAGCGACGGCGAAGCCATCGATCTGATTTTCGAGCCGGGCTTCAGCTCCGCCGAGCAGGTGAGCGAGATATCCGGCCGAGGAGTCGGGCTGGATGTCGTCCGCACCGTTGTCACGCGCTTCAACGGTACGGTCGGGATCGAGTCCGAGATCGGCTACGGAACGACGTTCCGCGTAACGTTGCCCCTCACACTCGCCATCGGTCAGGCTCTGCTCGTGAGGATATCGGACCGGCACTTCGCGTTGCCGCTGGGCGCCGTGCGTCAGATCGAGGACATTCCCGCGGAGGAGATCGTCCTGATTCGGGACACCCCGCACGTATACAGGGACGAAGTGCCTGTGCCCATAATCATGCTGGCCGAGTCGCTCGGCTTCGGCGCTCCCGAGCCTCGGAACGGGAAGCCGCAGCCCGTGGTGCTCGTGCGAGACGGGGAGCGGCAGACCGCGCTTGCGGTCGACACGATCGTCGGACGTGAGGACATCGTCATCAAGACGCTGGGTGGCCACCTTCGGCGCGTTCCCGGGATATCCGGCGCGACGATTCTCGGCGACGGCACCGTCGTGATGATCCTCAACGTGCCGTATTTCCTCAGCCCGATGGCGGCTGCACAACGCGCGGTGCCGAGCCCGATGCCCGCAGAGATCGCGCCTGCCGAGCGCGATGAGCGTGCGTCGGACGAAGTAGACGTCGATCAGGACCGGGAACGCGTCGAGGAACCGGCGCCTGCTCCCATGGCGCAGCCGGCGTCCCGCAAGCGGGACCTCCCGATCCTCGTGGTTGATGACTCGATCAGCATTCGGAAGTATGTTTCGGGTGTGCTGGAGCGGACGGGGTACCGCGTCGTGACAGCGAACGACGGCGTCGATGCATGGGAGAAGCTGCAGTCAACGACGTTCTCGATGGTCGTGAGCGATCTGGAGATGCCCCGGATGCACGGGTACGAGTTGATCGCCGAGATCAAGAAGAGCGACGTAACCAGGCATCTTCCGGTGGTATTCCTCACGGCGCGTGCCGGCGAGAAGCACCGAAGAATGGGACTAGAACTGGGAGCGTCGGCGTTTCTTAATAAGCCCTTCAGCGAGCCCGAATTGCTGCAGCTCGTGTCCCAACTGACGGGATAGCACGGAAACTCACCCGGCCTTTTGGCCGGGAAGGAAGACGGCGAATTGCACGCACCGAGGCAACCAGGCGGCGACGGCGTCGGGAAGCGGGACAGAACCGCGGCGGGCGCTGCGGAGCGCTTGCTTCTCTACACGGTGGGTGGCGAGCGGTACGCATCGCCCTTGGACGATCTCAGAGAGGTGATAAACACCCCGTGGCCGAGGGCGGACGCGCTGATCGTCCACGATCACGAGATCGTGACATGCCCACTCGGAGGCCTGCTCGGGCTGCCTGACGACGCACTTCCGGCCCCCGATGGTTCCGGCGCCGAGAGTACGATGCGCCCGGCACTGGTTGTGGCGGCCCGCTCGTCTGACGATGACGACCAGCCGGAGCGTTGGGTCGGCTTCCTCGCCGATACGGTGCACGGCATGCTTAGGTCCGATAGAGTGCTCAGAGTCCCTGAGGGCGTCAGCAGACTGCCGGATGGGTCGTTGTTCGGAGCCATCGTGCTTGAGCGAGAGAAGACCCACGGTGCCTCGTCGCAGAAAGACGACGGCGGACCGGAGTTGCAGCCCGACGAGTCTGAAGGCGCCGACGGAGCGGATCGGACGAGTGACGAAGATGGCGAGAAAGAGGTCGACGTAGTGCTGCTGTTGGATCTCACGAGATTGGCCGGCGTTGTGTCGGCAGAAGGCGTGTGAGGCTGCATGGCTGGTGCGCCGATGCTCATACTGGCCTGGAGGCTCGGCGATCAGGTTTTTGGCACCCAGGTGCAGAACTTGGTCCACATCGAGCCCCGGCTTCAGCTCAGACGACTGCCTGCTCCTATCCCGGGAGCCGACAGTCTGGCATTCTACCAGGGGCGCATCGTCCTCGCCGTGGACTTGGCGCACGTTTTGCTTGGCAAGAGCGACTACGAACGGTCACCGGGATCGATGTACCTGATTTTCCAGACCGACGAGCAGATGTACGCGGGGCAGGTCGATTCGGTGATACGTATCATCTCGGCAAGCACGGACGATCTTGCGACGTGGCGGGAACCTCCGGACCACCTGGCGTCCGGATTCGTTCGAGCGCTGTTACCGGTCGACGACAACACGATGTGGCTGCTGGACATGCAGCGGATGACCCGGCACTTGCGCGACCGGGGTGCGCAGTCCGTCCCGGGTGAACTGCGAGGAGCGTGAAGATGGGCGAAACGCCGGAAATACTGGTGGTGGACAACGAGGAAACGATAACGTGGGCAGTCTCGCAGGGTTTGTCGAGCGGCGGCGAGATGTCCGTTGCGACGGCGCAGAGCGGCGAGGAAGCTCTGGAGACAATGCTGGGGCATGAGTTCGATCTCGTGGTCACCGATATCCGTATGGGTGACAAGATGAACGGCTTCGAATTGATGACTCAGATCAGGGAGCTATATCCGACCACCCGCATCGTCGTTCTGAGCGCGCTCGGTTCGCCGGAGGCCAGACGCGAGGCCACGAAGCGCGGCTCGCCGTCGTATGTGGGCAAGCCGTTCGATCTGGATGAACTGCGGCAGGTCGTGCGCGACGCTCTAGAAGAGGGCAAACCGCCGGGAACGCAGACGGACGATGACCAGCAGGGCTTCAGCGGCCAGATATCCAACCTGAACCTCGTCGACATGGTTCAACTACATTGCCACTCCCGCGACTCGGTGATGATGCACGTCAGCGCAACCGGGCAGGAGGGGGTGATAGGCTTCAACGACGGCGAGGTGGTTTTCGCGTCCACCGAAGCAGGCATCACCGGTCGCGACGCGTTCATAGACATGCTAGGGTGGACCGGCGGGCGGTTCGGGACCGAAGATGTGTCGCCGGCGGAGGAGAACATCGACGAGAGCTGGGAGTTTCTGCTCCTTGAGGCGAGCGACGTGATTTCTGAGGCATCGGATACAGGCGGCGATACGGCCCCTGCTGCGGCAGACAAGGCACCGCAGGAGGACGTCGGCCCACTCGACATGCATTCGGTACTGGAGGAGTTGGCGGTCGAACAGGGCGTCGCGGCGGTGTACCTTGCGGGCGATTCGGGCCAGCTCATCGATCAGGTTACGACGTCCTACGAAGGCGACCCGTCGGATATCGGGGAGTTGGCGAAGGGATTCAAGACGATCGCCACGATACGACGCGTTCTGGAACCGGACGCCGCTGCCAACAGGACGATCCTACAGTTCGATCGGAACAGGGTTCTCGCGCAAGAGATAAGCGATACGGCGGTTTATATTATCGTGGTGTCGAGTGGCGCGGGCGCCCTCTCGAGGCTTGTCGAGCAACTTCATCGAGCAGCTAGTCGGCTCGCGACGTTGTTCTAACCTGCCGATTGCGCGATCTTTCGTGTGCAGACAGGTGATGTCTGCGCGTTGACTTGCTTCGGTGCATTACGTACATCTTGACAGCGCCTTTCACGGACGGCGCTGGCGGTATGACGCACGAGGCTAGGGAACGCGGACTGATAACTCCGACGTATTAGACATATCCGC
The DNA here is from genome assembly GCA_964606675.1 of uncultured bacterium. Lineage (GTDB taxonomy): Bacteria > Latescibacterota > MWCZ01 > MWCZ01 > MWCZ01 > CAZSJP01. The sequence goes on along the minus strand of CAZSJP010000200.1, from coordinate 655 downwards.
GGTATGTCAGCCCAGGAGGGGCATGATGGTCAAGGTCTTGCAGGAACTCGGCGAAGTTGAGGGTCTTATCGGCAGTCTCATCGTCGATGCCGACGGCATGCCGGTGGCCCAGAATCTTGAGGCGGACGCCGATCTGGTGGCTGCCGCATGTGTGCAGATCGTCAACGCCGTACGCGATGCGCTGGCCAAGCTCGAAGAAGAAGAGCTTGTGCAAGCGCTGATAGAGCCGGCTGAAGGGAAGATATTCATGAGAGAGATTGCCGGCGTGGGTACGCTGCTCGCTCTTTCCCAGCGCAACGTGAACGTCGGGCTGATCCGGCTGGCGATGGCCAGTGCCGGCGAGAAGATCAAGGCGATACGCGAATCACTGTGATCTAGTCGGTGGCGCTGCGCTTCCGCGTCCGCGCCGTCGAACGGACATTCGCCATCGTGCGGTCGTGCGTACTTCGCGAAGCGTATGATGGGAGGCTCAGGCAGATGCCGACAATAGACCACGCGAACAAAGAGATCACCTGCAAGATCGTCTATTATGGCCCCGGCTTGTGCGGGAAGACAACAAATCTTGAGGTAATTCACCGCGATGTCGCGCAAGAGGACAAGACCGACATGGTCAGCCTCGCCACGGAGAAGGACCGCACCCAGTTCTTCGAATTCC
>CAZSJP010000199.1:0-7669 GCA_964606675.1 uncultured bacterium | reverse complement strand
ACCGCCCGCGTGGCCATGCGCTGGTCGTCCAGAGCCTGCTGCTCGTCGCCGTCCAGGATCACGACCAGCCCGATGGACTTGTCCGCGAATGAGTAGCCCTCTTCGAGCACGTACCGGGTCGTCGTCAAAGACGCGCAGCCCAGCGACGTAGTCATCGCGAGGATCAGTATCCTCGATACGCGTGAGCGGGCCATCTCAGCGATGCCTCCTGGCGACGCCCAGCCGGAACCGGGCGCCAGATCGTGGGTTCGTGCCGCGGCGATGGAGGATATCGCCACGTTTGATAACCTCCGTGGTGCCGCGCGTCAAGGATTGCACACCACCGTGCAACGCGCGCATTCCCGCCAAGCCTAGAAGAGTGAGCTTTGCGCGTCGTCGTCGCTCGGTTCGGCGTGCCCCAGGTGCCCGTACGCCAGGGGCGTGACCATTCGCCCCCGAGGCGTGCGCTGGAGCAGCCCCTCCTGCATCAGGAACGGCTCGTAGACCTCCTCGATCGTGTCCGGCTGCTCGTGAACCGCCGCCGAGATCGTATTGAGACCAACCGGGCCGCCGCCGAACTTCTCGATGATCGTCAGGAGGATGCGTTTGTCCATGTCGTCGAGGCCGAGCTCGTCCACCTCGAGCAAGCGCAGCGTCTTGCTCGCCACCTCGTGCGTGATGCTCCCGTCGCCTCGGACCTGGGCGAAGTCTCTCGCGCGCCTCAGAAGGCGATTCGCCACCCGGGGCGTACCGCGCGAGCGCTTGGCGATCTCGTCGCACGCGGCGTCGTCGATCACGGTCTCCATGATCTTCGTCGAGCGAGCCACGATCTGTGCCAGTTCGGACGACGAGTAGTAATTCAGGCGCTCCGTTATGCTGAATCTGTCACGCATCGGAGACGTGAGCAGACCCGTGCGAGTCGTCGCGCCGACCAGCGTGAACGGCTCGAGGTTCACTCGGACGCTGGAGGTACCCGGCCCCGTGCCAATTATGATGTCGATCACGAAGTCTTCCATCGCGGAATAGAGATACTCCTCCACGACGCGGTTGATCCGGTGGATTTCATCGATGAACAGGACGTCGCGGTGCTCCAGCTTGGTCAGCAGGCCCGCCAGATCGCCCGGGCGCTCCAGAATCGGCCCGGATGTGACCGTGATGTTCACTCCGAGTTCCGTCGCGATGACGTGCGCCAGAGTCGTCTTGCCGAGGCCGGGCGGACCGTGGAACAGCACGTGGTCGAGCGCGTCCGTGCGCTGCCGCGCGGCTTCGATGAAGAGGCGAACGCGCTCCTGCAGACGGTCCTGGCCGACGAACTCGGCGAGGCTGGTCGGCCGAAGTGTCTGCTCCATCGCCCGGTCTTCGTCGAGCTGCTCTGGAGCGATCGGTCGCTCGGTGTATTCGTCTGTCACCGGTCCTCCTGGGCACGAGTCTCGTGGGCGACGATGCCTCAAGGTAAGGCGCTCCGAAGCCACCGGACAAGATGCGCGGCGGCTTCCGGGGCGGTCCATGGCTGCGCCACAGGGCGCGCAATCCTAGGCGTCTTCCCCGGCGCCGCCGTTCGAGACGGACATCAGGCGCACGAAGACCGCCACCGAGATGGCCATGTCGATGAAGAGGACCGTGACGAAGGGGCTGGGGTCGGTCACATCGAACAACTGCCCGACCGTCCAAGGCACCACTATGCTGCCGGCGCTCCCGCCGATCAGGAACCAGCCGGTAGTTTTTCCGGTGATGGTCATGAGCCGCTCGGCCATGTTGATACCGGTGGGGAACATCGACGCCATGCTCAGGCCGAACAGGCACGTGCCGATCCAGATCATGGGGGTTGACTCCGGCCATCCCGCCAAGGCTGCCAGCCCTGCCAGACATCCCACCAGGTCGGCTATCAGGATCGCGCGCGGCGTGAACCGGCTCGCGATGGGAATCAGCAGCAGTCGCCCGAGAGTGAGCGCGCCCCAGAAAGCCGCCGTCAGGTTCCGCCCAGTCGACTCGGTCTGGCCAAGCGATATCGCATACGTGTTGATCCACCCACCGAAACCGAGTTCCGCGCCGACGAAAGTGAAGAAGAAGATCGAGATCAGCACTACCAGGCGCGTGTTCGTTCCTGCATCGCCTTCGCCCTCGCGCTCGATGACGGGTGCCGGGCTTCGCAGTCGAAACACCCAGACGGCAGACGGTACCGTCAGAATCGCCAGCGCCCAGAACGGCCACACGATGTCGCCGCTGAACGACTGAACGTTGTCGATGATGATCGGCGAGAGCAGCGCTCCGACGCCGAAGCAGAAGTGCAGGCCGTTCATGTACGGGGCCACGCTCCCGCGGTGCACCCAGACCAGTAGCGTGTTGCCGCCCACGTCGAGTACGCCGATCGCGATCCCCATCGTGGCAAGCACCACGGCGAGGATCGCCAGATTGGACATCAGGGGCGCCAGCGCGAGCATCGCCGCCATCACGAAGAGCACGCCCGCCATAACCGGATGCCCCGGCACTCTGTCGTAGACGCGACCGCCAGCGAACGTGCCCAGCAGATACCCGCCCTGTTGGGCCATGAACAGCACGCTGATCTGGCCTATGGTCGACGACGTGTTCTCGGCGAGGTTGAGCAGCGTGGGTCCGAGCGCTGCCATCGCCAGCCCGAGCGCAATGAAGCCCATGTAGTACCCGAGAGTAGCGGGGATTTTCGCGATCCGATAGGTGGTGGTCATCTAGTGCCTTTCCGGATGGGCGGTGCGACGCGTACGGACGGATAAGGATAACGGCTTGCAGCCCGCGCACAAAGGAGGGTTGATGGGCGACCGGTGTCCGGACGATCGGGGCTACGCTACGCCTTGACGACGCCGAACCTGTAGCCGGACTCTTGTAGCAGGAAGTCGTACCCGCCTGCGTTGTCGATCGAGCACAGCTGGCGCGCCGGGCGTTCGTTCACCCACGCGCCGAGGATTTCTCCGACGAAGATCGTGTGGTCGCCGCTGGACATGCTTCCGACGACACGGCATTCCAGGTTGGCTATGCACTCCTCGATGAGCGGCGCGCTCACGTGATCTCCGGCTCGGGTCGTGAAGCCCATGGCCTGGAACTTGTCGACGTCGCGCCCGCTCTTCGTGCCACAGAAGAGGGTGGCTTCGGCCAGATCCTCGCCCGGCCATGCAAGGACGAACTCGCCCGACGAGGATATCAGGTCGTGCGTGAATCGTGACGGGGCGACGCTGATAGCCATCATGGGCGGCGCTCCGGACGTGTTCATCTTCCATCCGAGCGGGCATATGCTGCGCTGGCCGCCGTGGGCGGCGACCGCCCACACAATTCTCTCCGGGCGAGCGCAGTGCGAGCGGACCTCGTTCAGGCTGGATTCTCTCATCGGTACTCCCCTCCCCTGCGTGGCGGCGCCTGGGCGCTCCGATCATTGGTATTTCACGATGCACCAGATAGCGCGGATCGCATCGCGCACGCCGATCTTCTTTCCTTCTTTGTACGTGCGCCCGTCGTACGATATCCCCACCTCGTAGATTCTCAGGTCGGGTATCTTCGCGATCTTCGCCGTAACCTCAGGCTCGAATCCAAACCGCTTCTCTTTCAAGTCGATGCTCTGCAGAATCTCCCGACGGAAGGCTTTGTAGCACACCTCCATGTCGGTAAGATTGAGATTCGTGCACATGTTCGAGAGTATCGTCAGAAAGCGGTTACCCACCGTGTGCCAATAGTAGAGCACTCGATGCCGGCCGCCCCCCGTGAAGCGGGACCCGTAGACAACGTCGGCGTCATACTGCACAAACGGCTCAAGGAGCGATGGGTATTGGGCGGGGTCGTACTCCAGGTCGGCATCCTGGATCATCACGATATCGCCGGTAGCATGCTCGAAGCCGGTGTGGAGGGCCGCTCCCTTGCCTCTATTCCGATCGTGGTACACTACCTTGTACTTGTCCTCCAGCTCCGCCAGCAACTCGCGTGTGCCGTCGGTCGAGCCGTCGTCCACGAGGATGATCTCTCGCTCCAAGCCAACCGTCGATGCTTGTTCAACGAGCCGCAGGATCTGGTGCAGTGTTCCGCGCTCGTTGTACACCGGTATTACGATGCTCACGCTTCGCGGCACAGATGGGTCGCTCATGTGTTCCTTCCAGGCCTGTCGGAAGCTTGCGGTCGTCTCCACCACCGGCGCCCTCAAGGCGCTTGCAGTGAGTATCCTTGGTCAAGATACGCCATTGGCGCGTCTCGTCAACTTCACTCGCCCCAGCCGGCCTCAGCCGGTGCCGTCCTACGGCAGGCGTCCGCGCACGTCGTCATGAGCGCTCCCCGGCTCCGGGCGAAGCCGAGCATACGCTCGTACAGCGCCCGCCACCCAGGGTAGCACTGCTCGACTATGAACACGTTGTGCCACAGCGCGACTACGCATCCGCCGGTCCGCTCGGCCGTCCGCATGATCGGCTCCACGGCCTCCCACACGCGCTCCGGCTGCAGGCCGAGATAGCGCTCAAGAGTCCGGTCCATCACGGCAAGCGGCAGCTCCATGAGCGGCACCCGCTCGCCCCGTGCGGCGTCGAAAGCCGGGTACGGCCAACTCGTGCCCGCCCGAAAGCCGATCTGATCGACGAAGCCGAGCGTCGCGTCGTACTCGAACCCCGCATCCACGTGAGCTCGGACGGTTCGTACGCCGTCGTGGCGCAGGAAATGCTGCCTGACCCCGACCACCGGTGGGCCGACGACCCGCGCCAGCCCCGTGCGCTCGGCTCCGAGAACGTCTGCGTCGGCGTGAGATCGATAGCTTCCATGAAGCGCTATCTCGCCGCCGGAATCGACGATCCGGCTACATACCGACTCCCACTGCCTACCGGTGGGAACGTAGTCTCCGTCGAGCGGGTGCCCGCCAGACGCCATAAGGAAGAACGTCGGGCTCGCCCCGTACGAACGGTCGATCTGAAGCAGCTCGTCGAGGTTCCAGTTCAGATCGGCACCCTTGCGCATGCCCCACGCGGTGGCGCGCAGCGTGCCCGCCGCGTCTCTCCATCGCCCGGAGGATACGAGGCCCTTCGCACGCCGAACGGCGTCCACCCACCCACGGTGCACCCTGTCGACGTCGTGCGTCGCACAGAACGCGAAGGGCGCGTCGCCCCATGGCTTGCGGCGCGCGACGGCCGCGCCGCAGCAGGTTCGCGCGGCATCGGCCAGCGCGTCGAACCAGGTGTCGACCACGGGTTCGTGCGCGAGTCCGAGCGCCCCGATGAGTGTCGTCTCATGCGTTGGGCGCCCGTGCTCGTCCGGCGTCGCTTCGTCGTCGCTGCGCATGATCCGGTAGCTGCACCCGATCAAGTCGATGCTCACCACGGCCCGCGACGGCGTGTCGGCATCGACCATCCGGCCGTTCGAGCTACCCACCAAGTCGGCTACCGGCTGACCATCGTGGTCTATCCAGCGGACCGACTGCGGATCGAGGCTACCGTCCCAGACGGCCGCATCGAACGCTATCAGCAGATGTTTGCGTTCGATTCCTGCCGGGGCACCGTACACGAGCAGCGGCTCGTCATCGGGCGCGTCCTGCGCAGACGACACGATGCGAACGGCCACTTCGTGTCGGGCGCGCCACGCATCCCACACCCACGCGGCCCGCGCCCGATACGCCAACGGACACGCGAGCAGCAGGCTGATGCGCTCGGGCCTGCGGCTCGGGGCGTTCGCCGATGCGGTCGTCAGAAGCGGACCACCGTTGCCAGCGTGACCTGCTTGTTGGCGGTCACCTCGGTCGGATCGGAGAAGGTCGGCTCGAACAGCCATCTCGTCGACCAAACCACCTCTACGCCTCCGCCAAGTTCGAACCCGACGTTGTAGCCGTACATCATGTCGACCGTTCGCTCGAAGAAGTCGTCGTCGTAGAGGCCGATGTTGCGCTTGGTGTAGAACGCCTCCAATCGGCTCAGCTTCGGCACGGCCTGCAGAACGGTCTGGCCCAGGCCGGCGGTTGCGACGAGGCGCTGCTGGGTCTCGTCGCCCTTCAGATACTGGTATTGGGCGCCTATACGCGCGAAAGCGCCGAGGCGGAGTGTCGCGTCGCCGAATACTCCATTGACGGTCTGGCCGTCGAGCGCGTCGAGGATCGCGTCCTTGGTGCGCACGGTCCCCTGATCGTAGTTGGGCACCGCTCTGGCATGGTCGTAGATATTGTCGAAATATTCCGGCATGAAGCTGTCTTTCAGATGCCGATATTCGATTCGCCCCTCAAACGGCCCGGCGGCGAGCAAGAGGCCCGGCGCTGCGACGCCCCAGCCATTGGCCTTGCTCCCGTCTTCGTCATCGAGCGACATGCCGGCCTGCGCGTACACGATGAACCGAAGCTCGGAGCGATCGATGATCTTGAAGGCCGCGTCTGCCCCAACCATTCCGAACGGGTCGTTTCCGACGCTCTTCTTGTTGAACAGCTGCTGCCTCTGTGCGCCATTGAGGTCCCAGTCGAACTTCGCATCGCCCATCTGTGCGTCGATCTCGGCCCTCTGCGCGGAGTCGATTACCGTGCCGCCGAAATCGATGTCGATCAAGGCGTCGCCGTCCACGTCTCTGTCGAACTCGTCGGCGATGCCGTCGTTGTCGGTATCGGCCCACCTGCGCTTGTCGTCCGGGAATCTGTCGAGTGCATCGGGATAGTCATCGCCGTCGGAATCCACCAGCGCGCCATACTGATCGAAGTCGTAGACCGCCGATACGCCCACCTCGAACGGACCCCACGGCTTCGCAATGCGCAGGCCGGCGACCGGCCCGCCTTCGCTGATGTCGAGGAAGTTGTTCATCATGCCCTCGACGTTCAGCCCCATCACCGGATTGAGGGCGAAGCGAAGGCCCAGGTTCTTCACGCCGGGGTAGTCCAACGTGTTCCGATAGTGCGACATCAGGAAGCCATATCCCAACGTGACATCGTCGAGCGCTCCGACCTTGAAGAAGACCGGGTCGCGAGGCTGGCCGTATCGGATGTAGTAGATCTTCCGATAGATCGTGTTCGCGATCTCAGCGGAGTTGCCGAACTCCCATCCCTTGCTGCTGATCGCGCCTTCATCGTTCAGGAACAGCTCGAAATCTAGCGCGATCGCCAGCTTGCCGAGAGGTATCTCAGGTCGGTACGCAAGCCGCTGCCACTGCTTGCCGTCGATCGTCGTCGTGCCGAACGAAACCGACTGGCTGCCTGAGGCGCCCGCGTCCGTTGCTTCCGGCTGGGCGGTCGCTGCCGATTGGACGAGCAGCAAGGCTGCCGCCGCCACCCGTGTTAGCGTCTTCAATGACATCGTTTACCCCTTCGTGGGTCCAGTACCATATCTTCCGTGCGGAGTCTCCGGATCGGTACTGTACCCGGTCTCCGCAGCCGGCCGCTCCAAGAGGATGAACGGCGCCGGCCGACAATGCGGTTCTCGTGCGGAACCAAAGCTATTCGGAACAAAGATACGTCGGCGCCTGCGTCACGGCAAAATGGGAGCGCGCAAGAACCGCACGCGCGATGGGTCGCAGGGCTGCCGGTGGCCGAACGATGCGACTCCGGAGCCGCCGCAACAGCCGCGTACGGGCAGCGATCTTGAGGCCACTCTGGTTCTTACCTCCCTGGATCGCTATCTTACATGAGTTCAGGTCTCCGATCCGCCGGGCTTGGTTGGCGGGAAGCCGGGGACTCGCTCGCAGATGCGACCGCAGGTTGGCGCTGGTAGGTCATGGCGCCTGA
>CAZSJP010000198.1:5167-7705 GCA_964606675.1 uncultured bacterium | reverse complement strand
CGTCCCTGGAAGGCATTGTGACTACCTGGGTCCGGACGTGGTCGCCCAACACGGACCGCATGGGCGCGGCTTCCGGCCCATGTCCCGCACGTCTTCGCGCCACCAGCGCCCGGTTGCGCGTACACACAACCGACGCCTGGGAAACGTGCGAGTCGGTCCGAGCGCCGATGAGGCGAATGCCTGGGACCCAATGCGCTACGGAGCTTGGTGTTTGACCCGCCACGCTGCCGGACTACCTTTCCTCGCGAGAACCATCCCGTTACGTACGCGAGTGAGCAGCCAACGGCATTCGCGAGCGATGGGCGGGGCCGTATCCCAGTCCGGCCGCACTACTAGCTTGCACAATGAACCGGGGCAATGGTGGACATGCAGGACCCCCCAACCGACCCGCCACTGCAGCATAGCGCATCGAACCTCACCGATGGGCTGTGGGACGTATCCATTGTCGGGGCCGGGCCGGCGGGCGCTACGGTTGCGAGGTCTCTCGCGCTGCATGGGCATAGGGTGCTGCTGCTTGATCGGTCGGCGTTCCCGCGCGAGAAAGTCTGCGGCGACGGGCTGAGCTTCGACTCGGTCCAGAGTCTCAGACGTACCGGCATGTTCGCCAAAGTAGCCGCGGCCGGCCACGAAGTGCCGACTGCGCTTGCGTTCAGCCCGGGTGGACACTCGATCGACATCCCCGGCCCCTACTACACGCTCTGCCGGTCGCGGCTCGATGAAATCCTCGCGGAAGCAGCGGTCGATGCAGGCGCCACCTTCGCGCAGGCGGAAGTGACGGATATCGACACGGGAGACTCAGGGCGGTGCTCCCTGACGGTGCGAGGTACCGACACGCCGATTCGCGCAGGAGTTGCCATCGTTGCGACCGGCGTCGACATCGGGCTCGTGCATCGCCTCGGCATTCTGAACCGGACGGCGCCCAGCGCGGTCGCGTTGCGCCGCTACGTGCGCTCGCCTGTGAAGCTCGACCACCTCATCGGGTCGTACGACGCCTCAATCGCTCCGGGCTATGGGTGGGTGTTCCCCATGGGAGACGATACGTACAACATCGGATGCATCGTCTTCTACAAAGGCGGGCGCGCACCAAGTGGCACCAACATCCGCCGCTTGTACGACGCGTTCGTTCGCGAGTTCGACCTGGCGAGCGAGATCGTCGGTTCCGCCATCGACGCCACTCCCCTTCGCGGTGCGAAGATGCGGTGCGGCATGACCGGCACGGACTTCGTCACGGTGGGAAACGCGATCGTGATTGGCGAGGCCATGGGGACGACTTTCCCCTTCACGGGCGAAGGAATCGGCAAGGCGATGGAAAGCGCGGAGTTGGCCGGCGAGGCCGTTCACGAGTCGCTTTCCACAGGCGACTACTCGGCACTCCGCTCCTATCCAGAGCGGCTGAAACGTGAGTTTGCGCCCCGCTACGAGGGGTACCAGATCGCCGAGAACTGGCTCGGCGTCCCGTGGCTGAACGACTTCGTCGCTCGGCGCGCTAGCCGCAGTCCGTATCTCCGCGACGCTGTGGTCGGCATCGTCGAGGAGCGGCTGGATCCGCGCAAAGTGTTCTCTCTAAGGGGATTGCTCCGCTCGTTCTGGAGGTAACGTGTCCGACTCGTACTCCTTTGAAGGTGCCAGGTCGACCTCTGGCCAGACCCATCCGGTCGCGGTCGCCTCGGTCTTCCGCAAGCGCCGGACCGCCGACCCGCAGGACTCGCGCGTCGCCTGCTCGGCAGGCATACCGGAATGGGAGTACAGTATGCGACGCAGCGTGCGTCTGCTGGTAGGTGGCATGGCGGTCGTTGTCTGTGCCGTTCAGGCCCGAGCGGCCGGAAGCGGGGCCGACTCGACGTCTGTGTCTCGGGCCGCCAAGCCGACGATCGGGCTGGCGCTCGGCGGCGGAGGCATGCGCGGGGCAGCGCACGTGGGCGTGCTGCGCGTGCTTGAGGAGCTGCGCGTCCCCGTCGACTACATTGCAGGCAGCAGCATGGGGGCGATCATAGGCGGCATGTACGCCGCAGGCGTTTCGCCCGACGAGATGGACAGCATGCTCGTCCATGCCGACGTCGAGGGCCTGGCAAGCGATCGGCGCCGGCGACAGCAGGTGACTTTCCGCCGCAAGCGGGAAGACATGCGAGCCCTGACCGCCTTCGAGATCGGTCTGGACGATGGCAAGCCCGTGCTGCCGCGCGGTTTGGTCTCCGGCCAGATGCTCACGTTCCTGCTGAGGTCGCTGACGCTCGACGTGGCGCTCGTCCATGACTTCGACAAACTTCGCATTCCCTACCGAGCACTCGCTACCGACGTCAGAACCGGTGAGTCGGTTGTGCTGGACCACGGCGACCTGGTCGACGCTATACACGCCAGCATGGCAATACCGGGCATGTTCTCGCCGGTGGAAATCGACGGACGCACACTGATCGACGGCGGTGTGGTGTGCAATCTGCCCGTCGGCGCGACCCGCGAGATGGGCGCCGACGTGCTCATCGCCGTCACGTGCTCGACAGGTCCGACAACGCAGAAGACGACAAACTCGCTCCTGGATAT
>CAZSJP010000198.1:0-5157 GCA_964606675.1 uncultured bacterium | reverse complement strand
CAAGGCGCCTCTTGAATCGCTGAACGATAGCGACGTTCTGATCGCGCCCGCCCTCGGCAACATAGCCCGCTTCGATTACGACCGCATCGGCGAGGCGATCGAGATCGGTGAGGCCGCTGCACGAGAGATCGGTGCCAGCCTTGCCGAGTACGCAGTCTCGCCCGCCGAGTACGAAGCCTACTTGCGTTCGCACAGAAGAAACAGGCGGCCGGCCATCCGTGTCGATTTCGTCGACGTGGCGGGGCTTTCGAGGGTGTCCCGCGCCGCAGTCCTCCATCGGGTCCGGACGAAGCCGGGTGACACGCTCGACGTGGAGGTCCTGCGCGGGGACGTAGGGCGTGTCTACGACATGGACTCGTTCGAGCGGGTGGAGTTCACGGTCGCTGAGCGCGAAGGGAAGGTCGGCCTTCTCATCCTGGCGGTGGAGAAGCCGTGGGGCCCCGACCACCTACACGTAGTGTGGAGGGTCAGCCGTGGGCCGCAGGGCGACGGTCGATTCAGTGCCCATCTGAACCACCTGCGAACGTCCGTGAACCGTCTCGGTGCGGAGTGGAAGAACGAGATCCGAGCCGGGACGACGTTCGGGTTCCTCTCTGAGTTGTACCAACCGGTCGATTACTCGGGGTCGTGGTTCGTTGTGCCGCGCGTCGAGTTCGACGAGGCGTTGGTCAGGGCCTACGCGGGAGACCACGCGAAGCTGGGACGCTACACGCTCTCAACGTACCGCGCCACGGCTGAGATCGGGCGGCAATTCGGCAAGTGGGGCGAGATCAGAGCCGGCATCGAGCGAAGCGTCACCACGGCACGGACGCAGTTCCATTCGATCGCCGTGCCCGCCGGTTCGAACGACCGAGGCGCACTCACGTTGAGCGCAACGTACGACCAGCTCGATGGCGTCCGATTCCCTCAGTCGGGGCAGTATGTCCGCGGCGAAGCGCTGTTCGCGCGTAGTGAGATGGGCGCCGACTCGGCGTACGGGACGCTGGCGGTCAGAGCCGCCAATGCCGCGACGTTCGGCGGGATCTCGTACCTTGCATCGGTCTCGGCGGCCGCGCCGGTGTCCGGGCATGTTCCGACCTACTATCTGCATGCTGTCGGCGGCTTTCTGGACCCGTCCGGCTACGAGGCGGGGCAACTGCGCGGCCAGTTCGCGGCGGCGATCAGGCTAGCGGCGTACAGGCCGACCGACGTGTTCGGCAGTAGCGTGTACGTTGGCTGTTCCGCCGAGGCGGGGCACGCTTGGGACAGCATGTCGAGCGTATCGTTTGGCGACGTGCGGGTTGGCGGGAGCCTGTTCTTCGGAGCGGACACCGCGTTCGGAGCCATCGGCCTTGCGTACGGGGCCGGACGAAGTATCGACTCGGCCACCTGCCGCGCCTGGCACCACGGCTTCTACCTGGCACTAGGGCCGACGTTCGGGATGTAGACCGGCCATCGGGCGGGCGCAATACGGCCGGACTTCGCATCGCCGGCGGTCATATGGACATCTCTCCACCCGGACCCATGCGCTCTTGAGCGGACGACACTAGCTTTCAGGGCGGGCCGGTCACTCCAGGCGGAGTACTCCGGCATGTGTGAGACACGAGTCGCAATCCGCCATCGGGATGGGAGCCACGAAATGGAAGAAGTCGTGCGATATGAGAATCTGCTGCCTTACCAATTCGAGGCGCGGATGCAGCAGTGCTCGCTGGCGTTCGTCCCGGTCGGGTCGCTGGAGTGGCATGGCGAACACCTGGCGCTCGGCAACGACGCGATCAAGATGCATGCCCTCTGCTGTGAAGCGGCCCGTGTCGGCGGAGGCGTGGTGTTTCCGCCGGTATTCTACGGGATCCCGTACATGGTGCCGTACGGGGCGGAATACGTGCACTCGGCAAGCGTCCCGATCACGCGTGAGTTCCTCGCGACCGTGTTGAAGACGACCCTTGCCGGGCTGGAAGACATCGGGTTCAGCGCGGCGATACTGGCGACGGGCCACACGTGCCGCGAACAGTGCGACCTCATGCGCGAGGTGGCGGAGGCGCATTCCGGCTCGATGACCGTCTACGGAACCGACGACATGGAGTGGGCCGACGACATCGACTTCACCAGCGATCACGCAGGGAAATGGGAGACCTCCATCCTCTGGTACCTGCGACCCGAACTCGTCGATATCCACCGGCTGCCGAAGGACACGACCGTTCCGCTGGAGGGTGTTGGCGGCGATGATCCGCGGTTGCATGCGTCGCGTGAGCTTGGAGCGCAAGCGGTGCGGTCCATCGCGCGGGACCTGGCGGCGAAGGGACGCGAACTCCTGACGACCTAGCGGCCTCGTGCTCGAGCGCCGCGTGCGCGGCAGGTATCGCCACCACTCCCGCCTACCTCACAAGCAGCATCCGTCGAACGCTCACTGCGTTCGCGTTCGTTGGCGAATCCGCAGGATTCGCCTGGGTGCGAGTCAGTCGTCGGACGCTCGCGTTGCTTGCGTTCGTGTATGAGTCCGCGAACTCTGCGAGTTCGTTCGGACTCACGGCTTCCAGCACCAGCCGGCAGAGGTACACCCCACTCGCGACATCGCGTCCGAGCGCGTCGCGACCGTCCCAGACGACATCGTGGTAACCGGCTGATCGGTGGTTGTCGACAAGCGTCCGCACGCGGCGGCCGTTCACATCGTAGATCGCCAAGCTCACGTGGCCATTCCGCGGAACCGTGAAACGCAGCGTGGTGACAGGATTGAACGGGTTCGGGACGTTGGGTAGCAGGCCCAGCCGCAGCGGCAGAGCGGCGCCGGCGACGGACGTAGGCGGCGTGAAGCGCGCTCGAATCGCCGTGTCGCCGGTGAGCGTCAACACGAGTGTGTCGGAGTCGGCGACCGAGTAGTGGCCGCCGCCTGCCGGTTCGACACGCCATTCAACGAACTCGGTGGCCGGAGCCGGCAGCGCGACCAGTCGGATCGGAACGCTCCTGAAGTACGTGCCGGTCCACGGGTACGGCTCGTCCGGGACGCCGGGAGTGCTCGGGTCGATTGCCATCGAGTTGATCGCGATTCTGCCGCCCGATGCGCCGGCCGCCGGCCTCGTGGCTACCGTCTCGACATGCAACGTCACGGCGGCCGTTGTCCCGAGCCGGAAGTGGCTGGCGAAGTGTCCGCGCACGTCGTCGGGCCGGGCGCGGGCGAAGGCGCGTAGCTCTTCGACGTGCCGAAGCCAGTCCGTCAACGTCCCGACGTCGTTCCAGCGCTTTGCATGCTCGCCCATCTCCGGCCTCAACAGCGCTTCGATCGAGTCGATCGTCGCCACGACGCGGGCGTGCGAGAACGCCGTGTTGATCTGGTCCGCCATCGTGTTGGTGAACTCATTCCGGAAGCCCTCATTGGCGAGCAGCTTCCTTAGCAACAGCGTCGCTTCGGGCGGGTTGAATATCCCTCCGTCGGTGGCGGTCGCCCAGGCAAGCGTATTGCCGGTCGCTCCGGCGTGGCGACCGTTGCCGAACCCGAACTCGGTGTCGAACATCATCCAGCGCCAGCGCCCATCGTGGCCGTAGGAAGCATTCGGGTCGTGACCGGTCCGTACGCGCCAGTAGCGGACGTTCTTGCCCGGCCAGTCCGTGTTGTCGACGTAGATCTGCGCGACGTTGAACTCCATGAAGTTCCGAACGTCCATCAGCGTCCGAAGGTGTGCGTAGTTCGCCTCGTCGGCGAGATCGTGCGTTTTCACGAAGTCCATCATCGCGTCGAAGTGGACCTCGTCGCCTTCGGAAACGTCGTGCCGAGAGGGTGCGTCCAGGTAAGAGTCCTCTCGCAGCAACTGCAACAGGTCCAGGTTGTCGCCATCTACGCCGTAGCGCGTCTCCAGGTAGTAGCGGTCGTAGCGGTCCCGGACGTTGTGAACGCCCCAGTACTCGCCGTTGACGAAGACGATGGCGGGCTGGTAGTATTGCGTGTCGAAGCTCAGGTGCTGCACGAGAAGCTGGATGAGCGGATCGCGGAACGTGGTTCCGGTCCTGTCGTTGGAGCCGTTGCGTAGCATGATTCGCTTGAACGCCGATACGCTCTTGTCGGGGAAGAATTGGTGAGCGAACCAGTTCCGCTCGTCGTACTCGTTTCGTGCGTAGAGCCGCAGCGATTTCATGGGGGCGCTTCTGGTGACGTTGCCCTGCACCCGCATCCCGGCATTCTGCGAGATCGCGGTCGTGCCGTCGGCGCGGAATAGCTCGACGTGCACCGGTCGCTCCCACTCGCTCCCTTTCTGCCCGTAGTTGGCCGTGCGCCAATGTCCGGCGTACGCGTCGCCGGCAACGTAGATGCCGGTCTCGCTGTCGAACAGGTTCAACGAATCGGTGGTGAGCGATATCACGGGTAGGCTGTAACGATCGGCGCCCAGCGGGTCCACGAAGAACGTCCGTGTGACGACAGGGCTGAGATGGAACGCGTCGGGTATCGCGCGAGCGCGCACTACCGTTCCCTTGAACACGTCGACGTCCGGTGGGTCCCACGACGCGGCCGGGGGCGTCGTGCGGATGAGGGAGTAGACGTTGGGATCGCCGGTCCGGCCGGCAATCCCGATTGGCCCCGTGTAGAGCTGCGAACTGGTCGTCGGCTCCGAGCCGTCCAGCGTGTAGTAGACCTGGGCTCCGACGTCGGGACCGTATATCGTCAGCTCGAATGGTTCCGTGTGGAAGCCGCCGGGGTGCGAGAAGGTGGGGGCGTCGGCACCCAGTTCGTGTCCGGCGGTGTTGTTGAAGCCGCCTGGTGTTGGAGCGTCGAAGAACCGCCACATGTCCGAGCCATCGGGCTGTCGGCCAAGCGACACGTCGCTGCCGACCGCAGAGGGTGGGACCTCGTCGATCGTGGTTCCGTCCGGTGTTGTCAGCACGATCGGCTCGCCGTCGGACCTGATCTTGAAGTTCGTGTGCATCTCGCCCGACGCGAGCACGGTGTCCTTGTCCGATGCCCACACGAGCAGGAAGTCGCCCGGCTCGATCGAGGCGTCCTGGAACACCCACTTGGAGGGGTGTTCCAGGCTGTCCGAGATTCCACAGCCGACCAGGCTCACGCGACAGCCGCCGTAGTTGTACAGCTCGATCCAGTCGCCGTAGTCGCCGTGCGAATCGGCTACCGTCGAGACGTTCGACGACTGCACCTCGTTGATGACGACCGTGTAGGACGGCAGGTAGTAGTTC
>CAZSJP010000197.1:6586-7707 GCA_964606675.1 uncultured bacterium | reverse complement strand
CCTGCAGGCATCGCCGGTGTATATTGGGTAGCAGGAGGGAACGATTGCGGACGGCCCTATCTCGTCCTTATATTGACTGGTCGGTCCTGTCGGTCGTAGTGTATATGGTTCGGGGCCGCAACGGACTCCGTCCTACCACAGAGGGTCATGGTCGGAACACGGATTTCCTACAGGCGTCGGATAATATCCATGACATGCGTTCAGGCAGCTCTCCCGAGAGCGGGACGCCCGGGGCACACCCCGGCTCAGATTCCGTGCGGCGGTGAACGCCGACACGCGCGCAGAGGAGTGCGATTCGCTACATGACAACTTCAAGTGGACCTTCGAAGCTAGACGATCAGGCTCTGGAAGCCTACTTGCGGGAAGTCCGCGACTACCCGCTGCTGACGCGCCAGGAGGAAGTCGAGCTGGCGCAGCGCATCAAGAAGGACGATCAGGAGGCGCTGGAGAAGCTGACAAGCTCGAACTTGCGCTTCGTGATCAGCGTGGCCAAGAAATACCAGAACCGTGGCATGTCGCTCCTCGATCTCATCAGCGAGGGCAATGTCGGGCTGATGGAGGCAGCCTATCGCTTCGACGAGACGAAGGGCTTCAAGTTCATATCTTACGCGGTGTGGTGGATCAAGCAGGCAATCCTCAAGGCTCTGTCCGAACAATCCCGAATAGTCCGAGTTCCGCTGAACCGAGTCGGCGACGCACAGAAAGTAGACAAGCGCATCAGCGAGCTGTGCCAGAAGTTCGGTCGAGAACCGAGCGTCGAGGAGATCGCCACTGAGGCCGGCATGTCGGCCGACGACGTCGAGAAGGCGTTGGATATCTCGCGGCCGCATCTTTCGCTGGACGATCCGGGTCACCAGGAAGGCGGGCGGACTCTGCTGGACACCATCCCGCAGGACGACGACGCGTTCCTTGAGAGCCCGTTCGAGAAGCGGTTCGGGATCAGTGTCGAGGAGACGCTCGGCATTCTCGACGAGCGCGAAGCCGAGATCATCCGGCGGTACTTCGGGCTGGATAACCAGGACCCCGAGTCCCTCAAAGACATCGGCGCGTCCTTCGGCATCACGCGCGAGCGCGCACGCCAACTCAAGGAGCGCGCTCTCACGCAATTGCGAAAAGTCCAT
>CAZSJP010000197.1:0-6576 GCA_964606675.1 uncultured bacterium | reverse complement strand
GGCTCGGCAACCCATTGAACGGTTGCCGAGCCCTTCTGCATTCGCTCCCCTGGACCGCCGACCCGGCCCTCGTGTATTATATGTTCTGCTTCGGCGCGACTTTCCCCGTGCAGACAGACGGCTCTGCCGGGGCCAAGCCTCGACCACGGCCTTCGTTCGCGCCCGCGAAGACCGCGAACGGCCCATCGCCAGAGGACGAAATGGCACACGAATCGATTCCGCTCGGCGTACCCGACATGGTCGGGTTACCCGATACGATCGACGACGTTGCGGCTCTCGAGGACGTCCTTGCGTCGCCGTCACCAGACCTTGTGGCCGACGTCGACGAGCTGCAAGGAGACGTCGCAATACTCGGCGTTGGAGGCAAGATGGGCCCTACGTTGGCCCGCCTGCTGAAGGCCGCACTGGACGCAGCCGGCAAGACGAACAGAGTCGTCGGCGTCGACCGATTTACGGACTCGGCGGCGCGAAAGCCGTTCGAGGACGCCGGGATAGAGACAGTTGCCTGCAACCTTCTCGACCCGAAAGAGATGGCCGCTCTCGACGTCTCGCCCAATGTGATCTACATGGTGGGTATGAAGTTCGGTGCGACAGGGCAGGAGCCGCTCACCTGGGCGATCAACTCATACCTGCCCGGAATGGTTGTGCAGCACTTCGCCGGATCGCGCATCGCAGCACTGTCCTCGGGCAACATCTACCACCTTACTCCCGTCGCGCTGGGCGGCAGCATCGAGACCGACGTGCCAAGCCCGGTCGGTGAGTACGCACAGTCGACGCTTGGCCGCGAGCGCATCTTCGAGCACTGGTCGGGCACGACCGGTACGCCCGTCACTCTCGTACGGCTCAATTACTCGGTCGAGTTGCGTTACGGTGTGCTTCTGGACATCGCAACGAACGTCGCGGCCGGACAGCCGGTCGACGTCGCCATGGGCAACCTCAACTGCATCTGGCAGGGCGACGCGAACGCAGCCGTTATTCGGTCGCTGGCGCTCGCGGACACGCCGCCGTGCGTGATCAACGTGACCGGACCGGAGATTCTGTCTGTGCGGCGATTGGCCGAGGGTTTTGGCGAGTTGTCGGGCACTGAACCGGTGTGCGTAGGCGAGGAGGCGCCAACGGCGTTGCTTTCGAACGCGGCTGCCTACTACAGGCGCTTCGGCTACCCGCGCGTCAGCATCGCCCGGGTGATGGAGTGGATCGCGCACTGGGTCAAGATCGACGGACCGACCCTGAACAAACCGACTCACTTCCAAACGCGGGACGGCAAGTTTTGAGCGCACAACGACCACCTGACGACATCCTTGCGACGCTCCATCGTGGAGTGGTGATCCCCGCTCACCCGCTCGCACTCACCGCCGAGGGCAAGCTCGACGAACGGCGGCAGCGTGCACTTAGCCGCTATTACCTCGCCGCCGGAGCCGGTGGCCTCGCGGTCGCTGTCCATACGACGCAGTTCGCCATCAGGAGGCCGGAGATAGGCCTGTTGCGCCCAGTGCTTGAAATCGCCGCCGAGGAGATGGAACGGGCGAACGCGGAGAGCTTGGGGCCCATCGTGCGCGTCGCCGGTATCATCGGCCGGACGACGCAGGCGGTGGCCGAGGCGAAGCACGCGCGGGACCTCGGATACGACATCGGTCTGCTCGGACTCGCAGCGCTACCCGACGCCGACGACGACGCGCTGATCGAGCACTGTCGCGCTGTCGGCGACATCATCCCGCTGATGGGGTTCTATCTTCAGCCAGCCGTCGGCGGCAGGTTGCTCGGCGAGAGTTTCTGGGCGCGGTTTGCCGAAATCGGGAGCGTGTGCGCGATCAAGGTTGCGCCGTTCGACCGCTACCAGACGATCGACGTCGTCCGTGGCATCGTCGCGTCCGGCAGAGCCGACGAGATCGCGCTCTACACCGGGAACGACGACAACATCGTGCTCGACCTGCTGACCGAATACGTGGTCCCGGGGCCAAGCGGCGACCCGGTGTCGGTGCGGTTCCGCGGCGGTCTGCTCGGGCATTGGGCGGTGTGGACGCGCAATGCAGTCGAGATTCTGAACGGCATACACGGGCTGATCGAGTCGGACATGCCGATCCCGTACGAGACGCTCACGCTTGCCGCTCAGGTTACCGAGAGCAACGCGGCGGTGTTCGACGCGGCGAACGGCTACGCCGGCGTCATCGCAGGCGTGCACGAGGTCTTGAGGCGTCAGGGGCTGCTGGAGGGTGTCTGGTGCCTGGAGCCGGACGAGACCCTCTCGCCGGGGCAGGCGGAGTTGCTGGATCGCGTCTCAGCCGACTATCCGCACCTGACCGATGACGATTTCGTCGCCGAGCATTTGGATGACTGGTTGGACTGAGAGGAGTTCGCATCTCCGGCGCAGCCGAGGAGGGCGAACTCCCAGCGTGCGCGTCAGCGCACGACGTAGAACGCGCGCTGCGCTCGCGTTCCGTGCGGCCGGCGCGTCGAGGTCCCGGAGCTACGGAGAGCATCACCAACTCCCGAGTGGGGCAGACATTCTTGTCTGCCCGGCCATGCCCTCCTCACCTCACCATCAGCATCTTCCGCACCAACACCCCCTCCGCGATGGTCAACCGGTACAGGTACACGCCGCTCGCGACCTCTCTCGCGAGAGCGTCGCGGCCGTCCCAGACGAGCGAGTGTGGGCCGGCTTCGGCGCGCCCGTCGACGAGCGTCCGTACGCGCCGTCCGTTCACGTCGTAGATGGTCAGACTCACGGGGCCGGCTTGCGGCAGCGCAAACCGGATGGTCGTGCTCGGGTTGAACGGGTTCGGGACGTTCTGGGAGAGGGCAGACGACTCTGGCGGCCCGGGTGCCCGGACCGAGACGGGCTTGCCGTAAGGCGATGGGAAAGCCCCCATGTCGGCTCTTGAGCTGTCCGGGTCGAGCGGGCTGCTCGGGTCGCCGGCGTCGATGCACGGCGAGTTGGGCTGGAGGCGGTAGTCGCCATTCGCCGCGTCGACGAACATCGGATCGCTGATGAGGACGCCATTCGCGCGCCAGTAGTATTGGATGCACGAGAAGGCGATAGTCCTGCCGTCGTCGGGGGGGATGGTCGGGTTATACACGTTCCACACCCGAGAGGACCACGGCTGAGACCCGTTGTGCCAAATGATGGAGTTTTGCAGCACCAACCTAGACGTGGGGCGCCCTTGCCCGTAGTACGTGCTCCACGCACTACCGATGCCTGCGGAATTGTCGACAACTGTGCAGTTCGCCAGGGTTGTCCTGCCAAACATGGTAGACAGTGCGCCGCCTTCGATACCCGAGTTGCGGCTCAGCACGCAGTGCGAAAGCACTATGTCGGAGTCGGTGTTGCCAACCCCGCCACCCCCCCCCGCCGCTGTTGTTGTCGATCGTGCAGTGCTCGAGGAACGCTGAGGCGCCGCCGGCAGCTACACCGGTTCCACGGCATCCGGTCACGACACTGTTCGACATGTCGAGCCTTGTGCCGGACCACAGGTGCACGCCGCCGTCGCGAACTTGGGGGTCGCCCGGCGGTGGGTGCGCAGCGGGGTCGCCCACGCGCACGTGAGCCAACTCGGCTCGTCCTGGGCTGGACAGACTGATCCCGCCCCACTTCTCCGCCGTTCCCTTGGTGAACCGAATACTGTCGGATTCCGTGCCGATCGCCAGAAGCGTACCCCATACTCCGAGATGCGCGTCAACGTCGAAGACCACGTCAACCCCCGGCTCGATGGTGAGCGTGTCGCCTGCCATCACACTGCACACCCCGGCAACTCGATAGGGGCTGCCGTCGGCGGTCCATGTCGTGGTGGAGATGCTACCGCTGACCGAGGTCTGGGCCGCAGCCACCGGAGCCATGGCGGAGGCGACCAACAGTATCTGCAGCATGGTTCGGCGATGCATGACGACGTTCCCTCCTGCTCAACGCGACGTCCCGACCACGGGCATTCCTGGGGTCGCGCTCCCTCGCGACTATCCACTTCTCGGCGATAGCCTACCCGCGTCCGAAGCGCGGCACAACCCGTAGATATCTCGCCGCCTCCGAGCTCTCTGGCGAATGCGCACTCCCTCCGCCAGACGCGACCGGTGCACCGGATCAGCGGGGTCGTGTACTGCGTGCACGCGGACATTCCTACATCCCGCATCGACCCGCGTGGAGTTTGCGCAGCAAACTCCTGAGGTGCGCGTTAGCGCACTAAGAGCATCCTCCGCACCAACGTCGTCCGCTTCGCAGACGCTGGCGAATGCTCTGCGTTCGCGGCTGTTGCCAGACGGCACAGGTAGACTCCACTGGCGACCTCGTGGCCAAGAGCATCGCGCCCATCCCAGACGGCGGTGTGCGGGCCCGTGTAGACCGTCCCGTCGACCAGCGTTCTCACGAGGCGGCCATTCAAGTCGTAGATTGCCAGATGCGCGAGGCCGCTCTCTGGCACGACGAAACGGACCGTCGTGCTCGGGTTGAACGGGTTGGGCGTGTTCTGGGAGAGTGCTGCCCAGTTGGCCCGTCCGTTGGCGTCGATCGCCGGCGAACCGATCCCTGTCGTCTCCTCGAGGCGCCACAGCTGTAGTTCCTGCCCGGTTGCCACCACCGCATGCCGACCGTCGGGCGTGACGGAGATGGACGACACGACGAAGTCCCGGGCGGGGCTCGGCGGTACCGCGGCGATCCTGCCAACGCGTGTGCCGGTCGCCAGGTCGAACATCTCCACGTCTCGCCCGTCCCATTGGCCCAACAGGAGGAGCTTGCCATCCGGACTGATCGCGGCGGTGACGAAGAGTCCCGCTTGGTCGCTCGTGAACTCCCGCACGGAGTCGCCGGTGGCCATCTCGTACATGACCGCTCGGTCGTGGTACGCCACGACGACATGGATGCCGTCTGGTGTCAGGGCGATACTCCTTGGGGCGGACGACTCGGGCAACTCTATCTTGCCGGGCGAATCGCCCGTGTTGAGATCCCAGAGCATCAATCCTTCGGGATACCCTCCCAGGCCCGCCAGATACCTGCTGTCGGGCGTCATGGCCATCACGCCGTGGATGGCCATCGCCCAGTCTATCCTGCGAAGCAGCTCGCCGCTGTCAAAGTCCCACACGAAGGACGCTTCGCGCTCCGGGCGATAGCCGGGTGGGTCGGACACCCATTCGTGCCAGCTTCCCACCCCCACGACGTGGCGGCCGTCAGGCGTGAACGCAACCCGGTTGATCTCCGACTCGTAGCCGACATCGAGGGTCCGCACGCTGTCGCCGGTCGCGATCGATGCGATGTAGACGTTCGCCCTGGCGCTGCCCGGGTGGGTCGGGTCGTCGCCTTCCAATCTGAAAGAGCGCACTCCCGCAACGTATTGCCCATCGGCACCGACTGCGAATCCCGAGAAATCGGCGCCGTCGATGACCCACCCGACTTTGCCGCTCGCCAGATCATGGACCGCGACCCCATCGCCGATGTATCGGAGAATGTTCGCTCCGTCCGGCGTGATCCGGGTCTGCCACTTGTACCCGCTCGGGAAGGTGTGCGTCGTGAGCGTCCGCTCCAACTCGCCGGTATCGAGGCGCCACAAGCCGATCTCTCTCGCGCCCCATTCCGAGGGAGACGAGAAGGCAATGTACCGGCCGTCTGGGCTGATGGGTGGCGCAGGACGCAAGCGTACGTCGGGGTGCACGCTGACCGCGCCTGGCCCGACAATGCCTAGCGAGTCGCCCGTCAGCGTGTTCCAGATGCGAACAAACGCCCCATCTTCGCCCTCCGGCCCCGAAGGCTCGATCGAGACCGAGATGACGCTGTCCCCGGTGGGCGAGAAAGCAACCGATTCCGGCTCGTGAGAGCTCGGGCTATCGGGTGCCACGACCATCGTCGCAACCGAATCCCAGGTGCCGACCTGCCACACGTGCAGCGTTCCATGTGCGCCCGGGATGCCGGTCCCTGTTGAGTACGACGTCACCATGTACCCGCCGTTCGGACTGAACGCGACAGCCGAGGTCGAAAGCGCCCCATCAGGCGACAATGTGGCAACGGTATCGCCTGTCGTCACGTCCCAGATGCGAACCCTATACCCGTTCGGAGCCGCGACGTATCGCCCGTCAGGGCTGAGTGCACCCGTGCCGTTCCAGCCGAAGCTCTGGTCGAGTGTGCGTACAGTCGACCCGGTGCTGACGTCGAGTACGCTCGTCGGCCTCCTGGTGGTCGTCGGCAGGGCGACGATCTGCTGTCCGTCAGGTGTGAACGCTATGTCGTGAACGTCCAGCCCGCCGAACTCTTGAACGAGCGCGCCGTCCGACACGCGCCACACGCGCACGGCCCCGTCTGAAGAGAACGACGCAAGCTGCTGCCCGTCATGGCTCACTGCGAGCGAGGATATCTTGGTCAGGCGAGCGAGGTCCTCTTGGCCCGCTAGCTCCCGCACCTGCTCGCCGGTGCACGTGGTGAGGACAACGTCATGACACATCACATCTAGATCCGCCGGTGAACAGGTATTCACCATCTGGCGTGAACACGGCTGCGCACGTCTCGCCCTGGGTGACGATTCCGTATGCCATCGTCGCGCTGACGAATTGCCCGGATGCACACGTGGCGGCCCCGATCACGGTCGCCATGAGCAGCACGTG